>CAUFAM010000001.1 GCA_959022875.1 uncultured Oscillospiraceae bacterium
TCTGTGTGGGGGATATCCAAGTACAATCACTGGCGTGAAATGATCGTCTGTGGACGTTCGTCGAAGCTCTGAATTCCATAAACTTCTGGATTATCTCTCCTTTGTCACGTTCAGCGTTTGATTTTGTGTTAAAAAAGTCCCCTAATTTAGGGGACTTTTCAGCACTAGAAATAAAAATTCAGGGGTAGTATAGCGAGGCATAGAATAACATTGGCCGCCATCTCAATACCTATGTGCAGAGATGACGGCCTTTTATGCGCCGGAAGATTTTATGGTTACTAATTCTAAACGAAAATACTAGTATAGATCGATTAAAACCACCTTCATCTTGTCCACATCAAGAATACTTTTGTAGTCTTTACATTAAAGACATCCGGAAATTAAAGTAACTGGATAGTAATCATATTCTACATTATTCCAATATTCAGATTCTATTTCTACGTGCACCCCTACTATACGCTCTGCAATAATACTTTCTGAATCGTCGGCAAATATAGTGTCTTCAGTAACAACAAATCGTTCTGTTTTATCGGGCCTATTGGCCAATGCGATAACAATATGTGTGTATGGGGAGTCACTTTCATCACAATAGAAGGAAATAGTCCCTTCAAAAGACTTGTGTATTAGAGTAGGTGTTTCTATTATAAAAACTCAAAATCCAGCAATATCAGGGCTCGAACGGCAAAGGTGTAGGAGTAGTCAAGTAATAACCGACTCTCCTACACCTCTTTTTACACCGTTCTGCCGCTTTAAGCACAGAAGCAAATAATAACTTTACTCGCCGCCATACCCGCGCACGTCCTCGACAAATGACCTGTTTCTCAAGTTATTCTCATACGCTTCCCGGATGATACGGATGGCGATGTCCACTTCTCCATTTTGAAGACCATTATCTTTGATGATCTCCTCATATTCGGCATAGATCCGAAAGACTCGCTTAAACTGTTCTCTGGTTACAGGATTGTCGGGGCAGACACAATATGAGGCAAAGCTTATGATAGAACTACGCTTACTCTCAATGTAAAGGGACATGGTGATCTCATTGTTTTTATCCAGTCCTTCTTTCAGAGCTTCAATGGATTTGGCATACACCTCTGCCCGCTCATTAACCCATTTCATCCAAGAATCACGCTTTGCGATGTTGTCCGAACTGTAGTGAGACTCCACACTGCTTAGCATAGTTTTCACATCATGAATGGTTGTGGACATTTCCTGCATGGTCTGGCGCTCTTGCTTTTTACGAGCAAAATACTTTCGGATTTTGACGAATTCAGGAACGACTTTCCCTTTAAATTCCAAAACTTCTCCGATGATCTGCATAACCAGAAATACACCGATGATAGTGAGTCCTAACACGACAGGCACATTCAGATACTCGATATAGCCTATCATTGTGATCAATCACCATCCTTTGCCAAGGCAGTGTTTCCGCACTTCGAGCCATGAACGCTGAGGGTCAAAACTAAATTTTCTTCGACCATTACTCAACCTCCTATGGGAAAACACAGATTTTAATTGTCCATCACTTCTTCGATTGAGCCCAAATCGGTCCACTTCACATTGACCGTCCCCGGCTCCCACACATTGTTGTCCTGCCCGGATTGCCACACATGGCCGTTGTGGGTGCAACAATTTCCCGTCATGTACGGGCTCGTGGACATGGCGACGAAGGGGAGGGGCTTCTTAGGATCGTCCGACCAGTAGAACCCCCACTGGGCGGGCAGTTCCTCCGGCTCCTGGGGGTAGATGTCGCTGTTGTAGTTTTGGATAAGGCGCACAATACGCCCCGCAGAAGACCGGCACAGGAACCCGTCCGTCTTGCCGGCTTTGCGCTCCAGCATGTTCTTCTTGGCGATCGCGGCAGAGAAGTCGGGAATATAATCCTCTTTCTCGTACAGTTCGGTGCCCGTCATGCCCTCGGAGGTCTCCTGCAAATCCTGGGCCCGACGCATGCCGTATTTCCGCATAGTGGTCAGCACAAAATCCTTGTCAGTCAACTCCGTTCACTCCTTCCCGAATCGCATTGGCCAGTTCCACATAGGACGCCAGCTCTTTCTGAGCACGATACAGAGCCTCGTTGCTGAGGTCGATCTCATTGTCCATGCCTTTCTTCAGGAACTCCTCATAGTTGTCCTGGACGTTCTGGACAATCCCGTCCCAGGTTTCCACCTCCACGTGGTACTCGTCGTACTCATATCCGGTGAACTCCTCGGTTTCTGCCGGTTTTACATTTTGAAACAGCCGCACAAGGCTTCGGTTGGTTCCCGGGATCTGCTCCACGGCGAACTTCCCCGGATCGACCATTCCCTGTACCTTCATAGGTGCCACTCCTTTCAGGCCGCCCGATAAGGCGGATATAATCGTTGTAGCCGCCGACATTCCCTTCGGACGACTTTCTTGAGATTGAACATGGTATTCGGCTGATAATACCGCTCCAATATTCGCTGACTGTTGCAATTACGGAGCTGCCCCAGTCTTGAGATCAGTCCGGACGCCCTTTTGAACGAGATGACCCGGTTCCGGTCTCTCCGGTGGTAGTAGGTGTGCAGCGCCCGCTTGAGCCGGAACAGGTTGTGCTTTCGGAGGATCGTGTACCCATGCCCGAAACGATAGCCCAACGCAGACGGGATTCTTGGCCGGCGGTGCCGCTGTTTCTTCTCGTGCAGGGTGTCGTGGGCTTTCGCCACCCTCGGCGTAAAGCCTACTCGGAAGATCTGCCAATTTCCCTTCAACCGCAAGCCCACCTCGGCCAGCCATGCCCGGATGTCATCCAGCAGCCGCCTCAGCTTCCGCTTATTGGAGCCGAAGATGGTGAAGTTGTCCATCTGCCGCAGATAGTGGCTCACACCATATTGCTTTTGGTGGATCATCAGATCCAGCGGCTGGAGCAGCAGATGCAGGAACCATGCGGAGAAGAACGCGCCGATCAGGACTCCGTACTCCATCAGCGCGTCGCACAGCCAGAGCGTTTCCCGGTCCTTGAACAGACGTTTCAGCGCATGGATGACATACGGCGGGTCCACCTCCACAAAGCAGTGGTGAATGTCGCACTCCGCGCAGTATTGGGTGCCCACTGGGTCATTCTTCATCCATTTCTTCAAAACCTTTACGCCATAGGAGTTGCCGCGCCCCGGCACGCTTGCGATGCAATACTTGTCCATGCTCCGCTTGATGTGCGGAATCATGGGCTGCACTACCGCGTGGTGGACATACTGGTCCGGCCACAAAAGCGGCTCATTGATATCCCGCCATTTCCCTTTGCCGCTGTCCGCGTTCCGGTCCCATTTCCGCCGTTGCAGGGGTTTATGCATATGCTCGTCTCCGGTCACCAGGTCTTCGATGAACTTGCGGAGTTTTACCACATATTCATCGATATGCTCCTCGATTTCCATGACCTTCTTATTTAAGCTGTAGTCGCCGTTGCGCCGGTGTCCCCGGTTGACATCCTGAATAGCCAGACGCAGGTTTTCATCGGAAATGATTTGTTGGTAAATTCTAACTCGTTTCATCAGGGATAGTGTTCCTCCTTGTAGCCTCACAACTGTTCCATCGCCGCGGGTGGTTCCGGGGCGGGACCCGGCCCGAAGTGTACTAAGCTGTGTCCTGACGGCTCATCTTCAGCAAGTGCTGCGCGGTCAACGATGCGTAATAGAAAGGGTGAGGAACCCTGACTACCAAAAGGAGGTTTAGCCATACCCGACAGGTCCTTCGACCTGCGTCTGCTTCAAGAAGGCGACAGCCGATGTTGGAGTTGGAGTTCGACGCGTTGTTGTAGTTCACGTAGAAAGGCCCGTGATTCTGGTTCTGGTTATAGTTACCGCCATGGTGCAGGCACGGGTTACTACCGTTGAAATTCCAGTTATCCGGGACATCGTCTGCTGCAAAGTTGACCCCGCGCTTTCCCCTTACCAAAGGAAAAGCGGTTTATTAGAGCAAAATCGCTCCATTTTGAATTTTTATAAGGCGGAGGTTGGGGGAAGGGACTGCGGTCCCCTCACCCCAAACCCCCTCCTCCACAGGGGAATAAGTCACGCCGCCTTCGGCGGGCGCTCCTGGAGGCGACAGCCGATGACGGAGTAGGAGTACGACGCGTCGCTGCAGCTCACGTAGAAAGGCCCGCGATCCCGGTTCCGGCTATAGCTACCGCCATGGTACAGGCACGGGCTACCACCGTTGAAACCCCAGCTATCCGGGACACAAGTTGTAGTACTGCCAGAGGATTCGGAGGGGTAAAGCGCCCACTCTAGACCGCTTTGAGTCGGGATGGCGAAATCGCTGGGGTAGCCGCTGGTTGGCTTGCCCACCAGAACCCCGTTGGCATTGTCACTGAACTGATTGGGATTCTTGATGACATTCAGGCCATTGGCATTGTAGTAGCACCCGTCCATCCAGTCGTACACGTTGTCCCACCAGCCCTCGATATTCCGGTACTGGCAGAACCCATAGGAATTCCGGTTGACCGCCGTGGTTCCCGTGTGGTATTTCATGGCGTCCGTCTTTCCGTTGTTTTCCCTGGAGCCGCTGGCCGAACAGCCCAGGCCGATGCGCTCACCGTTCCAGTCCGCGAATTCCACCAGGAACAGCATATTCACATACCAGAACTGGGCAAAGTCCATCTGCCAGATGTTCGTCCCCAGATTGTGGATATTGGTGCGGGCAATGGAACGGGTGATGTTGACCATCTGCGCCTGATTGGTCTCCGATTTCCAGTTGGAGCCGCAGTGGTACCGGCCGATGTAGGAGTGATCCAGCTCGCCCAAGCCATCGCCCCGATCCATATTCACAGGGTCCACATGGAACCCCTCAACAGGGCCGTCCGCGATTTGCAGCTTCAACTTCTTCCCCGTCTTGGTCCACTTGAACCAATACTTGGGCTCTTTCACCATCACACCACCGGTCCGGGTAACCTTGGTCATGTCCCTCCACGGGTACAGGTTGTCAAATGGGGAGGAGCCGGAGCCATTATTCACTGCCGGATTGGGGTCGCCGAACCCGGCCGCCCCGTCTGTGCGCTTGCCCTTGGTGGAGCCGCTGCTGGTCCAATCCCACTCCACGCCGTAGATGGTGACGAACTGAGCCTTGACCTGTATCTGCTTGTCCGCGCCGGCCAGATAGTTGTCCCCCTCTGCCACCTTGACGGTAATTGTGGTGGTGCCTGTGGTGTCCTTTACACTGTTCACCGTCACCTCCCCCGTGATCTGATTGACGCTGCTCACGGTAGCCACACTCTGACTGTTGGAGATGGCGGAGATCACGCCGTCCCCCTTCCGGGTCACCGTGAATTTGGCGCTTCGGGCACTGGTGTTCAGGGTCACAGCTGCGGGGCTTACCGTCACTACCTGGTCGCCCTTGGCGATGGACCAAGTCGCGGTCTTGCCGCCCACTTCGCCGTCCCACCACTGGTGGTTGGAGTCCGGTGTAAAGGTGGCGGTGTATCCCGTCCCGGCGTTGATTTGGGGCTCCACCGAAACGGTCATCTTATTGCTGTCATAATTGCTGTCCCAGGACGGGGTCTTGGGGTTGCCGTCGTACTTCGGCACCTCGCTCTGCTTGGGCACCGCCGCCAGGCTGGCCCGGCCAATGGTCCAGTTTACCGTCTTCTTCCCGGTGGTGCCGTCCGACCACATGCCTTTCAGCAGGGTAAAGGTGGCGGTATGGGTGCCCGCGTTGGTCTGGGGCGTCACCGACACCGAGGAATTCTCCTGGTCAAAGTTGTTCCACTCCGGCGTCTGCGGCGCGCCCGTATAGACGGGAGAGCCCTTCTGTACCGGGATGGGTACGATAACGCTGGTGATGGTCCAGATGACCTCCTTGGCCCCGGTGGAGCCGTCCCACCACTTGTAGTTGGGCGTGGGGGTGAAGGTGGCGGTATAGTCCTTGGCATCTGTGCCGAACCGCTCCCCGCCGATGATCAGCTTGCTGGTGTCGTAGTTGTCCCAGGTGGGCGTCTGGGGCTTTCCGTTGGCCGCCAGCACATTGCTCTGCTTCGGCGGCGAAGCGATGACCGCCCGGTCGATGACCCAGCTTACGGTCGCCTCATTCTGCCCTCCGGGGAATACATAGCCATAGTCCAGAACAAACTTGGCGGAATAGGTGCCTGCATTGACGCCATTGGTTTCTCCGGAAATGGTCATCTTTCCGGTGCCATATCCGGTCCACGCCGGCGTCTTGGTCTCTCCGTCATAGGTCAGAACTCCATTTTGAACCGGGACGGCCACCTCGATGGGGTTCACCGTCACCGTCAGGCTTGCGGTCTTGGTCACGCCCTCGTAGGCGTACTGGATCTGCACTGCCTGCTGCCCCAGTGCGGAGAACGCGTCCGGGGAGTGGGTGTATCCGGAGACTTCCTCCGAGGATTCGTCCGAATAAGTGGCTGTGACCACCATTCCGGCCGGATCAAAGGTCTCCAGATACTGGTATGTCATCTTTGTCGGGTTTGCCGTGATGGCGATGGACACCAGCACCTTCTTCACCGTCACGGGTACGCTGGCCGTCTTGGTGATCCGCCCCTCCGTGTAAGTAATGGTCACCTCCGTGACCCCATCCGTCAGAACCTGAGGCGAAACGGTGTAGCCGGTCACGTCTGAAGTAAGACCATACCCATAGCCCGCCGTGACCACCATGCCGGTCGGGTCAAAGGACTCCCCGGACTTATAGACCGTCTTGTTGGGCTGCTTGGTAATTGCCAGGGTCTCCAGCTTCAGAGTGCCGCCGCCACCGTTGCCGCCGGTCATGTTGAAAACCTTGCCGACGTTAGCGTTACTCATTGCTCTGCTCGACCTCCAGTCGCAAAATAGAAATCGTCAGGTTCTCCGTGGGGGTGACCTCGCACCGGAACGTGACCTGACCGTCCGTTGTAATGTTATCGGCTTTTACGCCGGTCTCGCTTGCCGCCATAAAGCAGTCCGCGTCGGCACACACAATATACCAGTATTTTCCGTCAGCCAGGAGGAACTCGTCCTGCACAGTCTGAGCTCTGCCGCTCCAGTTCTCGGTCGGCAGAGTGACGGTGATACCGGTGTGCTGCGCGCTCTCCAGCAGAGGGATCATCGAGTCCAATAGTTCGTTGATGCGGATCAGGGTGTCCTGTTTCCCTCGCTCTGCCAGTGCCCGTAACTGCTCTATGGTGGTGAGTTGTTTCTCTGCCATATGAGAGCTCCTTTCGGGAAATATAAAAAAAGGGGACGGGAATCTGCGCCCCCATCCCCCTTAACGGAGCCGTTTAAGGCTCCTCTTCAGTGGCGCCGAAGATCTCATCCAGCATGGACTGCACCTCGGTGTCCTCAGCCACAGCCATGCCGTCCAGCTTTGCCTTGTCCTCCTTGGACATCAGGCCGTCGGCCTCAGAAGTGGCCTTCTCATAGGTGGTGTCCTGACCGGGGATGCCCAGCTTGGTGATATCCTCCTTGGTCACGTCGTCGCCCAGCACCACATGGCCACTGGCGTCGCTGCCCACTTTCTTGAATCCGGCCTCTACGGCGGAGCCGGCGGGGTGGGTGTAGACCACGGTCTCCTGGCCGTTGATCTTGATGTTGCCATTGATCTCGGACTTCTCCACCTTGGTCGCGCCCTGGGCGATGCCGGCCATGGCGGCGGTGATCTTGCCCTCGATGGCGGCCATCACGGTGGCGTAGTCGTCCTCCTCACCGCCGATACCGGCCGCGATCTCATTGAGCTTGGCGATGGCGGCGTTCATAGCGGAAGCGTCGTCCGGGTGTTCCTGAATCCAGGCGGCAATCTCAGTCAGGGTGTTCAGGGACTCCTGGGCGTCCTCGGGAATCAGCTGCTTGGTCAGCTCCTCGTTGGCGATGGTGCGGGCACTCTTGCCGGCGTCGCTGCCGATCAGGGTGTCCACATCCGCCTTGGCGGCCTTGGCGGCCAGAACGGCAGTCAGGGCGGAGTCCAGGTCGGCCTCAGACACCTGAGCCTTGTAGGCCAGGGCAGCCAGACCCTTAATAGCCACATCCTTGCCGTTGACGGAGAGTGTGCCGTTGGCGGTGCCGGTTGCGATCAGAATGTCCACCATCTTTTCCGCGATGGACAGGGCGGTGCCGTTGACCTTGACGCCCTCCAGGACGTTGGCCTGGCCGCCCGCGCTCTCCAGCGTGTCCACTCGGTCGGACAGGGCTGTCATCTTGGAGTCGACCTTACCGATCTCGCCCTTGGTGCGCTGGGCCAGCATCTTCAGCTGGTCAAGAGTAGTGTGCTTAGACATAGATATGTCCTCCTTAAATATATTTGTTTACGGCTCGTCGCCGAAAACATCGTCAAGAACGTCCTCCACCTCTTCGTCGGTGGCCGTATTCCCCGGGTGCTCCGGGTCGTCCGGGGGCGTCCAGTCGGATGCGAACGCGTCGTCCAGGGCTGCGTCCACTTCCTCGTCCGTAGCCGTGTTCTCTCGGATGACTTCCAGAATCTGAGCCCGTATGTCTCCTCCGGAATGAGAGGGCGGAACCAGCTGGGCTGCATCGACAGCATACATGATGCGGCTGGTCAGGCACCATACGGTATCTTTTTGCTCCGCGCCCTTGACGCCGGACACGCCGATGTGAAGACTGACCCCCGCCTGCTTCAAACACTCGGCGGGGATGATACAACGGTCGTCCGTCAGCTTCACGGACAGCTCCACGCTGCCGGCCTTGAAAATGGCCGTTTTTGTGTAGCCATCCCAGCTTTTATCAAAGAGGAACTCCACGATGTAGAGGGTTTCGGCGTTCTGCACCAGGCTCTCATCCTTGAGCATATGGGCATAGGTTTCTTTGACTGCGATTTCCACGGGCCGCACCTCCTTACTGAATAGCCCCGTTGCCGGACAGCTCGAACCGGATGAGATGAACCGTCAGATCCATCGCCGGGTCGGTGTCGCAGGTAAACATGAGAAAGCCGGAGGCGGTGATGTCCTTTGGCTGCACGTTGCAGTCGATGAACTCCTCCTTGCAGGCCTCCTCCGCAGTGAGAAAATATTTGTGCGTGCCAAGCGCCAAAAGCCGGCTGTCGGCAACGGTGACGCCCCCGTCCTTCCACCCGTTCTTGGGGATGACCAGGTCAAAGGAGATGCCCAGCACGTCCCCCGCGCCCGTTCCGTTCCGGCCGTTGTAGACCGAGATGTTGTACGAGGACCCGTCTGTCAGATGCACGGTGTAAACGTCTGTGCTGCCGGGGGAGTGGTCGCCCTCGGTCAGCTGGATGTCCTCGATGCCCACGCCAATGGGGCCCTGCAGCTCGCAGCTGATTTTTGTGTCGTAGTATGCGCCCGTCTCCGCGTCCCAGATCCACCAGGTTCCATTTTGAGGCTTGGGCGGTTTCCCACTGTACTGTTCTGCCCTGGAAGCGCTCTCCGCGGCGTTTCCGGCGCTCTCTTCCGCGGCAGTCTTGGCCTGTTCCGCAGCCAGTTTGGCATTCTCGGCGTCCTCTTTGGCCTGCGCGGCGGAGAGGGCGTCGTCTTTGGCGCTCTCTTTGGCGGCCAGAGCCTCGCCACTTGCGGCCTCGGCGTCCTCCTTAGCCCCCAGCGCGGCGGTTTCCGACTCCTTGGCGTTGGTCTCGCTGAGCTTGGCTGCCGCCTTTGCCTCCTCGGCGGCCTCTTTGGCGGCTTGAGCAGCCTTCGCATTTGCCGCTGTCTGGCCGCCCAGAGTTTCTACCTCGTTCTTGACATTCTTGATCCGCTCCTCGGCGGCTTTTGCCTCGGCCGCGCTGAACGCGGCGGCATTCCTGAATTCTTCCGCCTCCCGGGCCTTCTGGATCGCCGCCTCCGCCGAATCAGCCGCATTGGTCTCCGACTCCTTAGCACGGCTTGCCGCATCGATGGCGTTGTCAGAATACTGTCCCGCCTGGGTCTCAGAGGCCTTGGCCCGTTCCTCGGATGTTTGGGCGTCTTTGGCGGAATCCAGGGCTTCCTCCGCCTTTTGAGTGGCGGTGGCCGCCTCAGTCTTGGCCTTCTCGGCGGAGGCGGTGGCAGAGTCCTTGGCCGTGGCCGCAAACTCCATCGCGCTGGAGGACTCCTTGTTCATAGCGGCCAGGGCGTCGTGGATGGACCCGCGCACCTCCTCGCCATATATAGCCTCCAGTATTTTCTTTAGATAACTGCTGATGTCGGCCAAATCAACTCACCCCTTCCTAATCCACCAGCATCCAGTCAATCGCCAGAATCTCTTCCCCCGACAAATTTCCAACGGCGTCGTCATACTTCGCCATCATCAGCTCCACCTCATGCTCCATTTCATTGAACGGGGCCAGCTCGTCGCAGAACTGCTGAAAGTTGGGGGAATCCATCTTGAGCATATAGGTCGGCGCGCCCCTCTCATCCTTTCCCGCCTCGCCATACTTCTCAATGAGGCTTAGCCGAATCGTGTCAAATTCCACGATGGAATTGGAGAGAAAGCGGTAATTCCGAGCGGCCACATATCCGATCTTGTCCCGCCGGGCAAGCAGGGGCTTGAGCGACTTCAGATATACGAGCACTTCGGAATTTTTCAATTTTTTCTTCATAACGGCATTATTCTCCTGTTCCAAAATCCAGACCTCGGACGGTCGCACCGCTGAAATCCACATGTCCCTCAAAGTAAACGACACCGCCGCTGCCTCGGCTGCCGATCGTGATATAGCCTCCGCAGGGGCTGTAAATGTTAATGTAGGGGGCATCCCCCTCGTAATACTCGATGGTCAGCATGTGGAACCGGCTGTTTCCATAGGGACCGTAGAGGTTGAAGCTCCCAAAGTCGCTCCCGGCGATAATGTTGAACTCCTCGCCGTAGAACTCTCCGCCTTCGATGACCGGGGAACGGATCGTGGTCTGGTCGATGTAGGTGCTCTTAATGTAGCCGGGCATCTCGATGGAGTCTGCCAGCTTGTACGCCCGGTCGGCCCGGGAGTACGCGTCGTCGGCGTAGTCATAGGCCTCGTCCGCCAGATTGTAGGCGTCGTTGGCCATGGAATAGGCCGGATTGGAATTGATGTTCTGGTTGCTTACCTGGGCCCAGTTGATGCTACTCCCGGCGCCCATGGTCACGCTGCCGTTGATGGTGACAAGGCCGTTGGGGTTCACGGCGAACGTCACCACCCCCGTGCTCTTGTTGGTCACCCTCAGGCCGTAGAGGTCCAGATAGTCCGCCTTGAACTTGTCGCCCGTCAGCATGCTGTTCCCATAGGGGTCCAGAAAATCCTCCGCCTGCACCACGCCCCCGAAGGAGCCCTTGGCGGCCAGCAACGTTCCGGCAAAGGTGCCCCGCCGTGCGGTCAGATTTCCCTGCTCATCCACGATAAAATTCCCGCCGATGTTGATGGAGCCTTTCTTCATGGTCAGCGTGCCCGTTTTCATATCCAGGGAAAAGTTCCCGCCGACGTCCTTGAGCACGCCTGCCCGGATCACATCGGCATTGAGCACGCCCGTATTGATGTAGTCGGCCACGATGGACCCGTCCATGGTCATGGCCAGCCCAAAAGTCTTGCCTCCATCATTGGAGTACCCAAGGCCGTTCATGTTCCACTTCCACAGCTTGTCCGCCTTGGTGTAGTCCCGCACGTTGGAGATGTAGAGCGTGTCCGAGCCGTACTCATCCCGGGTGATGGTGATATAGCCCGTAGTAGCCATATTCATGATGTGCGTAGCGTTTTCCTGGGCCTCCTTTAGGATGGAGTGGGCCTTGGGCAAGTTTTCGATCTTCTCCAGCACTGCGGCATTGGTCTGATTGTTCACGCTGGTCAGGCTGAGCTGTACCGAATCCCCCATTTTGAACCGGGTGTTCTCCGGGCGATCCAATGGAATCTCCAGTTTGGTCACCGGGAACATCCGGTCCAGGCCGTGGGGGCGGGAGATGACCCGGATCTCGTCTAACAGCTTGACCGCCTCTGTGTTTACGTCCAGATAGTGCAGATCCAGCGCGCTCAGCTCCAGCTCCAGGTTGTCGAACTGGAGGTCTGCCAGATACTCCTTGGCCTTTTCCAGAAGCGCCTCCGGGTCGCTCACATCGTCCCAGCTGACTGTCTTGGCGATCCAGCCGTAGTGCTTCACCGCCTCGTCCGACTGGACATAGAGGCTGCCGCCGTTCACACTCTCTACCGTCAGGTAGGCGTCCAGCGCCTCGATGGGGCTGTCGTCCAGCCGGCTGCCCAGCGGAATAATCACGGTGGCATACTCCGTGGAATCCCAGTTGCGGGTGAAGTCGATGAGATTGGACCCGAACTGGATGACCTGACTGCAAGTGTCAGGGTACTCCTTCAGGTAATCCAGATACCGCACCCCATCCGCCTTCCGGACCCGGAGATGGCCTCCGTAGGTTTCCACCAGAGCGTTGAGCAGCTCCATCGTCTTCGCGTAATTGGTGTAGTAGGTGGGGAAGTTCTCGTCCACCACCGTCACCGCGCCGATGGCAAATTGCCGGTTGGCGCCGACTTTGGAGTTGTGAACGGCAATCAGCTGCTCCAGATACTCCCGAATCGATTTTCCGGCATACTCCGCCGGAGGCTGAACGGAGTCGTTGAAAAACGCCAGTTCCCCCTCACAGTAGAGCACCCGGTTGTTCCAGAAGTCCTTGCTCTCCGAAAGCGCCCGCCCCGCCCAAATCTCCTCTCCGTTTTTCTTCACGGAAATATCCGTGACCATGCGGACAATGCTGTCGTAGGCCTTGTTGGTGTGGGGAAGGGCCATCTCCAGCGACCCGGCCGCGCTGTCCTCCAGCGTCAGCTTGGGGTTGACCACCTTCATGTCATCCAACGAGAACACATCATTGTAGATGCACACGCCGTCCGCGTAAATGCTATACATCCCTCACAGCCTCCCCACTCTGAAATCCACCGAGACCGTGCCCGTGCCGGTGTCGCACCACAGCTCCAACGTGGCTCCCTGGCCGCCGAAGAACACAAACTCCGGGAACTGGATGGTGCCGTCGGTGAGCAGCTTCGTCTCATCCAGCCCCAGCGTTGGGTTGACAAACCGGATGTGTACGCCCCTCTGGTCTGAGCTGGTCACAAAGAACTGCGGACACACCGGAGCCCGCCCAAAGAGCGTGGCCTCCAGCCGGATGGTCCTCTTTTCAGCAGTCACGGCGATGTCCTTGAACAGAGCCGGCCGGATCACGCCATTTTGAAAGTTGAAGGGGTCCCACAGCCAGTCGTCCGTAGAGGACAGAACCGACCACTTGTAGGGCCCCACATCATAGTCGATGGTGATGCGCGACCAGTCCTTTTCCGACTTCCAGACGTTGACCACAAACCGCCCCTCGTAAAAATACTCCGGGTCATCCTCCAAAATCGCCCGCAGCTTCTGGCCGTGCAGATAGTCCATGATATCGGAATAGGCCATGTGCCAGGGCTTAAAGTCGTTCATCACGATAAACTCAATGGAGCCCGTCCGGTTCTGATACACCGGATACCCGGTGAGAGACTGGGATAAATCGATCACCCCGTCCCCACCGGGTATTTCCAGCGTCTTTACCTTCTGGGCCGGAGGATTGAACACGGGGCGGGAGGCGGGAACCAGCCGCCAGTCGTCCCAGGTGTTTTTATCCCCAAAGGTAACCGAATGGTACAAGCTTAGTTCCCCCTTCCTCTGCGCGTGACCCTCTGCCCAAGGGCGTTGTCCATGGGTCCTGCCATCTCGCCCACCAGCGTGCCGGTGTCCAGAACCACACGCATCCGTTCCATTCGCTCCGTCATCTCCGCCATTTCGCTGCGAAGGGCACGGAGCTCCTCCACAATGTCGCCGTTATCCACGTTGACCACCGTTCCGCCGCTTCGGCCGGACTCAGCAAAGGCCAGGCTGGCCTGCCCGGCAAGGCCGATGGTCCGCTGGGGATAGAACAGGCTGTTCAGCTCGTCCGCCCCGCGCATTACATCGGAGAGGTCAAGCACCGGCCGGATCGTGGGCTGAGCATCCATATCCCCGCTGAGCAGCTCGGCCGCGATGGACATGGCGTTGGAAAGGCCGTCTGCGGCGTACTCCGCCACATTCGCCCCCGCGGCGTAGGACTTCTTCGCGTAGTCTGCCAGTCCCGTCACAAAGCCAAGCCCCGTAAAGTTGCGCAGCTCCCGGAAGACCCGAGAAGGAGAATTGATCTTCAGCGTGCTCTTGACCGCCTCTACGCCGGCCAGCGCCATGCTGGTCAGTTCGTCGAGGAAGGCGGATTTCGACAGGGAGACGCCCTCCGCAAGACCGGCGGGGATCTGCTGTCCCGTCTCAGTCCATCCGGCTTCCTTCAGGATCTTCGTGGCCGCCTCGGTCATTTCCCGCATCTCGGCCTCGGTGTCCTTCTTGATCAAGCCCACGTTTTCCGCGAACTCCTGCCGGAGCGACGCCAGTTGATTGGCTGTGTCCTCTTCCAACTGGGACAATTCCTCCTGCCAGGTAATGCGGTACTCCTCCAGCTCCGCTTCCGCGTCGGCCCGCAGCTGAGCGATCTGCTCCTGGGTTTCCACGCGGAGGCCTTCCAGCTCTGAGGTGGCCTGTTCCCGGGCCTGAGCGTGCTTAACGGACCAGAGGGAGACGTACTTCTCCAGCTCGTCGTCGCTCATGGAATTCAGCGCCCGGATCTCTTCGATGGCGGACGGCCCCATCTCCTGGAGTTCGGAAATCAGGTCCGCATCAACCCCCCTGGCGGAGAGCTGGCCCAGAATATCCTGCCATTCGCCGAACTCCTGCACCTGCCCCTCCAGGTTCTTCATCAGCGTATCGCTGCTGACGGTCTCCTTCTTTGTAACTTCATCGAAAAGGCCGTAGGACTGGTAGAGACTGTTGGTACGGGATTCCACCGCGTTCTGATACTGGTCATTCAGCGACTGAATATCCCGTTCCAGCTGCTCATTGACAGAGCGAACCTTGTTGGCATACTCCTGCTCCAGCTGGATGCGCTTCTGGTTGGCGGACTCCTGAACGCTCTGGACGTCGGCGATATACTGCTTCTGGGCCTCATAGATCTTCTGCTCCAGCTGATAGACCTTCAGGTCCATCTCCTCGCGCTCTTTGCTGCCCGCCGCATACCGGCTCTGAACACGCTTATAGGCGGCCAGCTCGTCCGCCAGGCTCATTCGGCCGTAGTTCTTCTCCTTCTCGATCCAGTCCATAGAATTCTGATAGGACTCGTCCACAAGCTGGTTGCGAAGGGTGTAGACCTCCCGGTCGATCTTCTTGCGTTCCTCGCTGCCCTCCATATACCGGGACTGCATCCGCTCATAGGCGGCCAGTTCCTCCTCGGTGCTCAGCCGGTTGTAGTATTTCTCCTCCTCGATCCAGTCGAGGGAAGCCTGATAGGTGGACGCCACCAGTTCATTTTGAAGCTGATAGACCTCCCGGTCGATTTGCTTCCGCTCCTCGGAACCGGCTTTGTACTGCTTCTGAAGGTTTTCCCATCCGGCCAGCTGGTCTTTCAAACTCAGCTCGTCGTAATAGGTCTTCTCATCCACCCAGTCCTTCCAGGCGTCGATGCCTTTGTTGCTGACGGCGATAACCTCGCCGATCATGTCGGAAGTGGCCTGGGCGGCCGGGACGATGCTGTTGTCGACGCCGATGGCCAGGCCCTCACCGATGTTCTCGCCCAGATAAATGAACTCCCGGGAGGGAGAATGGCTGTCCAGGGCCTTTTTCGCCGCGTTCAGCGCGGCAAGGCCCAGACTGCGGCCCGCGGAACTGGAGGCGCTGAACTTAGAGCGGATGCCTTTGACAAAGCCCTGTCCGGCATTTTCACCGGCAGTCTCAAACTCGGGCTTCATGCTGTTGATTTGGGATACGGCCGCAGACGCCACCGTCCCCGCTGCCGTTTTTACGGCGCCGGAAGACGATAGGATCGAAACGGCGAGATTCCGCATCATGCCCTCAACTGCGGACTCGATCACAACGACCTTTTTGTCTACAATATCCGCCATTGACTCCACAAGCGTCTCCATGACGGAGCTTGCCACCGGGATATTCGACGTGATGGAACCACGGACGGAGGTCAGCATACTGACCACGGCGCTGTTTACGGTGCCGCCGCAGTTGTAGAAGGCGTCGGTGAATCCGGAAATCCCGGCGTCGCCCATCTTCTTCATACTGTCGGCGAATTTGGTCAGGCCGCTGGTATTGACGCCGTTTACCCCTTCCGCCAGCTCGATCAGATCCCAGACCTGGGTGATAACGTCGGACAACTTGCCGAGGTCAATACCGGAAATCTCATTGTAGTAATCCTTCATGGAGGCGCCGAATTTGGAAATATCCGCGCCAAAGGACGCCAGCGTCTGATCCCCGCCGAACCACTGGTCGAACAGACTGCTGTCCGGAAGGCCGGTCGCCAGATTGGAAAGCGCGCTCGCAGCGTTGGCCGAGGCCGTTACCGCTTCCGGCTTCACATCCTTGATGGCCTCCGCATAGGCGGCCAGATCTGCGCCGAAGGCCGTGAGGTCGTCTCCAAAGGCAGTCAGATCGGTTCCTCCCGTAAAGAAGGAGAGCAGCCCGCCCGTATTGGGTAAGGTATTCGCCAGTTCCACCAGCGCCTGACCGGCGGAGGCGGAACTTTCCACGGCAGTGGGATTGATGTCGGCCACAGCGTCGCTGTAAGACTTCATGGCCGCGCCGAAGGGGATGATCCCGGCGGCAAAGGCGGCCAGATCATGGCTTCCATTGAAAAACTCCATGACTCCGCCCGCCAGGGGAAGGGATTCTTGCAGCCTTGCCAGGGACTGGGCCGCCACTGCCGAGGCGGTGATAGCCCCGGTGTTGATGTCCGCCACGGCGTCTCCGTAGGACTTCATAGCCGCGCCGAAGGGGACAATACCCGTGGCAAAGGTGCCAAGGTCGTTGCCGCCATCAAAGAAGGTCATCACACCGCCCACATTGGGCAGATTGGTCTGAAGCTGGGCCAGGGACTGGGCGGCAACCGCAGAAGCCGTGATCGCCTCGGCGTTGATACCGGCCACGGCTTCCCCATAGGATTTCATGGCCGCTCCAAAGGGCACAATGCCCTCCGAGAATTTACCGAGATCGTTTCCTCCCGTGAAGAACTCCATGACCCCGCCAACCTGCGGCAAAGCAGCCTGAAGTTTTGCCAACGACTGGGCGGCGACTCCAGATGCCTCCACGGCATCGGCGTTGATACCGGCCACGGCTTCCCCATAGGACTTCATGGCCGCGCCAAAGGAGATGACGCCCTCGGAGAATGTTTCAAGGTCGTTCCCGCCGGTGAAAAACTCCATGATGCCGCCCACGTTGGGCAGAGATGCTTGCAGCTCCGCCAGGGCCTGAGCCGCCACAGCCGAGGCGGAGACCGCGCCGGCGTCAATGCCGGAAACAGCGCCGCCATAGGCTTTCATGGCCAAGCCAAAGGAAAGAACTCCATCCGCAAAAGCCCCAAGATCGTTTCCGCCGGTGAAGAATTCCAGCACCCCGCCCACATGGGGAAGAGACGCCTGAAGCGCGGAGAGGGCCTGGGCCGCGGTAATGGAGGCGGAAACAGCGCCCGCATCCAACCCGGTCACGGAATCGGCATAGGCTTTCATCCCTTCTCCGAAGGGGAGCAGACCGTTTGCGAAGGTCTCCAAGTCGTTGCCTCCGGTGAAGAAGTCTACCACTCCGCCGATATTGGGAAGGGAGGCTTGCAGCTCTGCCAGCGCCTTTGCCGCAGTGGCGGAAGCGGTCACCGCTTCGCCATCCATGCCGGTCACGCTGTCGGAATAAGCCTTCATCGCCTCTCCAAAGGGAACCAACTGATCGCCAAAGGTCTCCAAATCGTTGTCGCCCGTGAAGAATGCGACCAGACCTCCGGTATTCGGAATGGTATTTGCCAGCTCCACCAGAGTTTTTCCGGCAATGGCCGAATTCGCAACCGCGTCGCTATCCAAACCGCTGACCGATTTTGAATAATTCTTCATGGAGACGCCAAAGGAGGCAAGCTGCGCTCCGAAGGTCGCCATATCGTTGTCGCCGGCAAAGAATGCGACAGCGCCCCCCGTGTTCGGGAGCGTGGCCGCCAGTTCCGCCATGGCCTGCCCGGCGATGGCTGAGTTCTTAACCGCGTCCACATCCAGTCCGGTCACCGCGTCAGAGTAGGCTTTGATGGCCTCCCCAAAGGGGGCCAGCTGGTCGCCGAACGCGCTCATATCGTTGTCACCGGCAAAGAAAGCCACGGCTCCGCCTGTATTGGGCAGGGTAGCCGCCATTTCCGCCATGGCCTTCCCCGCGATGGCGGCATTGTTTACCGCGTCGGCGTCCAGCCCTTTGATGCTTGCGGCAAACCGCATCATGGACCCGCCGAAACCAACCAGCTGGTTTCCAAACTCGTCCATGTCATTTTCGCCGGTGAAGAACCCCGCGATGCCGCCGCAGTTCGGCAGGGTCGCCGCCATTTCGGCCAGTGTCTTTCCGGCAATCGCGGCCGTGCTGACCAAATTGCCGTCAAGGCCGGCAATGCTGTTGGAAAATTTCATCATCGCCTCACCGAAGGGGACAAGCTCCCCGGCAAAGGCGGACAGGGAAGAACCGCCCGTCAGCCAGGAGGTCAACCCTTCCAGCAGATCAGCGGCAGTAATCAGCAAAATCGCCTCGGTAAGCGCCTTTACACCATCCAGCATGGCGGCGTCAATGCCACGGGCTCCATCGATAAACGGCTGTACGTTGGTCATGAACGCCGCGAGATCGGCGCCGATCTGCGGGAACGAGGCGGATATGCCGCCCATAAACCCGCCGACAATACCGCCGATAAATCCGCCAATGGCGTTTCCGATGGTTTGCAGCAGCTTGCCGCCTTCCCCAATCAGCCAGTCGAGGCCGGGAATCTGCGCCAGGCCTCCAATGGCCGCCAGAACAACGGCAAGCTCCGCCATAACAACGCCCAGGCCAAGCACGCCCACCATTGCGGAGGGGATCAGCCCGGCCAATGCGCCGAGGGCCACCATAATGCCGCTGAGAAGCCCGATCCCAGCGGCGCCTTTCAGAAGGGCGTCAGTGTCGATGCTCCCCAGGGCGGATACGATTCCGGAGAAGAAGGACATCAGCAAATTGACCACCGACTGGATCAGTGTCGGCAGATTGCGCGCCAAGCCGTCGATGACTTCGATCAGGAACTGCATGATAGAATCCACGATCTGCGGCGTATAGGCCGCCAGCGCCGCAAGGACTCCGGCAATCAGCTCCAGAGCCCCGTTGGCAATCGCGGGCACACACTCCACCAGGACGTCCACCAGGGTGAGCACCAGCGCTTTGACCGCGTTTCCAATCGCCGGGGCGCCATTGGTGATGACTCCGGCAAAGGCGATGACCGCCTCGCCCAGCTGTTGGGCAATCGCAGGGATTAGCGCGGCAATACCCGTGATAATGGACGTCAACCCGGCCACAATGATGGTCACGCCTGCCCCCAGGGAGGTAGCCAGGCCCGTGATGCCGACCGCGATGGCGGTGAGCCCAGTCCCAACCAGAAGAAGCCCCGCCCCAAGGCCGGCAATGCCGACGCCAATCAAAGCAAACGCGCCGCCCAGCCCGAGAATGGTGGGGAGCAGCGGCGTGAGAAGCGCGCCGGCCGTCCCAATCACCGTAAAGGCTCCGGCAACGGTAATCAGCCCCTTGGCGATGGCCTCCCAGCTCATGCTTCCCAGGGTAAAGAGCACCGGGGTCAAAACCGCCAAAGCGCTTGCGGCTACCAGCATAGCGGCGGAACCGGCCAGTGTTCCGTTCATAAAATTCAAACCGACCGCCAGCTCGGCCAGAGCGCCGCCCATGGCAACCAGGCTTTTCGCAATGGCCTCCCAGCTCATGCCCCCCATTTTTCCGAGGGCCTCCGCCAAGACATTCAGCGCCGCTCCAACTGTGACAAGCCCCGCGCCCGTGGTAATCAAGTTCTTCGGCATGGCTTTCATGGCGATCGCCACTTCCGCCAAGGCCCCGCCCATGGCCAGCAAGCCCTTCCCGATCTCCGCCAAAAACATGCCGCCGAAGTCCGCCATCGCAGAAGCAAATATCTTCATGGCCGCGCCGATCTCAATCATGGCAAGACCAGTGGAGATAAGCCCCTGTGCATTTCCAGTCAGTTTTGTGAATGCGGTAATCTCCAAAAGGACAGCTCCAACAGAGCTCAGCCCCTTCACCAGCTCGCCCGCATTCATCTGCCCAAAATCCTTGCAGGCGGAGGCAAAGACCTTCATAGCGCTGGCCAGAACCAGAATCCCGGCCGCAGTAGCCATGGCGCCCTTGTTGACCTTAACCGTGTTCGTGAATAGAGAAACCTCCGCCATCAGAACGCCGACTCCGGTCAAGCCCTTTGCCACCCCGGCAAAGTCCAGCTGGGCCAGGTCGATACAGGCGGAGGCAAGCATTTTGATTGCGCCGGCAAACACCACCATCTGGGCGGACCCCTTGATGACGGAGCTGGAACCGCTCCCCAAAACTTTGGCCGCAGCCACCAGCGCGGTCATCAGCCCGGCGATCCCGGCAAGGGCCACGACCATCTGCTCCGGCTCGATATCGGAGATTTTCTTCAGGGCGGAGGCCAGCAGAAGAACTGAGGTGGAAACGCCAATCATAGCCGCAGTGCCTTTAACGACACCCTTGACTTCTCCACTAATACGACTAAAGATGGCCATGGAAGCCATCAATTCCGCAAACAGTACGGTAATGGCGCCCAGAGAAGCGGTCAGCTTGCCGCTGTCAATCAGAGAAATGGTTACGATCGCGGCCGCCAGCACGGCAATAGCGGAGGCGATTTTCAGAAGGGTTCCAGCCTTCAGCTGGGTCTGATAGGCTTCAAAGCAGCCCCGCACCCCGTCCAAAATACCCTTTACATTGTCAAGAAGGCCGCCGACATCGTCGAAAGACTTTGTCAGGCTGTTCATGAACTTGGTGATGCCTACCGCGATTCCGCCCAGAGAAATGCCGTTGAGTAAATCAATCACTCCGCTGAAATCAGCGTTGCCAATGGCGTCTATCAGCGTGGCGGACAAGCCGCCGAGCACGCCGATGATTCCGCTGGCAATGGTTTTCACGCCGTTGAACAGGCTCTGAAGCATTTGCAGGAATTTGCTGTTTCCAACGGCGGAATCCATGGTATTTACCGCATCGTCCACCCCAAATCCCAGGCCGCCGACTGCGTCGATCACCTGGCCGATTCGGGTCTGGATGCGGCCGAGAAGCGCCTGGAACGCCTCGAAGCCGGGGATGGCAAAGACGTCGCCGAGAAACCCGATAAAGGTTTGGATTCCTGATACAACGAAACCCAGAGCATCCGCGATACCCTGGGCCACTTTACTGAAGACTTTACCTTTCTTTGCCGCGTCGTTGATGCCGGTCAGAAAATCGCCAATCGCGGCGGTCACCGTAAGAAGACCATCTGCTAGGGACCCTATGCCTCCAGCCATAGGCATGACCGCGTTGACCACCGCCATAATTGCCTGACGGCCCAAATCCAGCATGGAAAAGAGCCCTTTGAAGGTCCGCTGCAATTTATCCGCTGTTTCATCCGAAATCGTCAACCGCTCGGAAAAGCTCCGCAGCGTCTCCGTCAGCGCGTAGAGCTGGTCGGAAGTGGCGGGCGGAAAAATATCGCGGAACGCATCCTTGATCGGGGCGATAACGCTTACCAATCCCTTGGCCGCGTTCCAGACCGACTGGATCAGGTTCTCCCGGCCGGAGGGGCGCAGAATCTTCTCCGTAAACTCATCCATGGAGACGGAGCCATCCCGAAGACTGTCGGCCAGCGTTTCGATCTGCTCCACCATCTCCGAGGTGTATCCGGCGGCCTTGCGCTCCTCCTGGGACATGCCGGACATCTTTCCCTGGAGATGATAGACCGCCTCGGACAAGGTTTCAGAGGAGATTACTCCATCCTTCAACCCCTGCTTCAGCGCGTCAGTAAAGCTGTCCGAATCCGCTACCAGCTGGTCAAAGGCGTCGCCGCTCTCTCTGGCGACTGCTTGGATCGACTCTATAAAACCCGCTTCATCGGCAATTCCCTGATCCAGCAGCTGTTTCCAGCCGGAACTCAAGCCGCCGCTGAGCAGTTCGTTTCTCGCCTGGGCGGACTCGCCGATGATGCCGCCGATGGTGTTGAATACTTCCGTCAACAGCGCTTTTGCCTCGTCAAAGTCGCCAACCAGAATCTCCCACGTCTCGGTCCATCCCGACTGGGCGCTCTCCTTCAAGGTGTCCCATAGCTGGGTAAAGGTTTTCACCTTCGTAGCGGCGTCCTCTGCCGTCTGTGCCATCTGGGCAATTTCCTTTGCCTGGGCCTCCGTAAAGCCCTGCTGCATCAGATCCGCCTCGGTATATGCGCCGGCAAACTGCTTCAGGGTCTCCGTGAGGACTTCCGTGGTGAGCCACTCGCCCCTGGTAAGGGATTCCCGGAAGGAACCATACATATTGATGGCATTCTGGGCTCCGGTGCCCAGCAGCTCGGATGTGCGGACCAGGGCGTCCTGGAACACCTTGCCGCCCATGCCCGCGTTGACCACCGAGTTCCAGTCCATCAGGGACACTCTGCCTGCGGCCAGCGCCTGGGAGAGCTGATACATGGCTGTGGACGCCTGCTGGGAGGTGGAGCCGGAAATGGCGGCCAGGTTCGCGATACCCTTGATGGAGTCAACGGATGTCTGAAGTTTTACACCAGCCGCGGTAAACGTGCCGATGTTCCGGGTCATTTCCGTGAAGTTGTAGATCGTCTTGTCCGCGTAGGTGTTCAGCTCATCCAGCGCCCGGTTCACCTGCTGAAGATTGGCCCCTTCGTGCTGGGTGTTCGCCAGCATGGTCTGCACCGCTCCGATCTGGGTCTCATACTCCTGAAAACCGGTTTTGATGGGGTCGATTGTAAGGGCGGACACAAGCCGTTTTTCCGTGTTCAGGGCTGAATTTGTAATGTTGGAAAGGGTCGTCATGGCAACGACTTCAAGCGCCGAGAATTTCGCCCGAACCGTCTCGACGGAGCTGCTAAGGGCGGACATATTGCACTTCTTAGCAGCGTCGCCCAGGTTTTCAAGTCCCTTGGCAGCACCGTCCAGATCCAAACCCTGCTTGAGTTTGTCGAGTGTCGACAGACTGGTCTGCACATTCCGCTCAAACTGTCTGTTGTCAAATCGCATCTCGACGATTCTCTCGTCGATGGTCCTGCTCATGACCGTGTGACCTCCTTCCATGCGTAATCTGCGATCTGGTCAAAAATAGGCTGGATAGCAGGGTTGATGTAATCTCTTCCCTGTACCCAGCCTCCGGTCCCAGTGCCATGTCCGTATTGCAGGATAATGGCAATGGGAACTCCATTTTGAACATTTGAATTGTGAAACGAGATGGTGACGGTGTTGTCCCTGTTGGTAATTTTGTAATACCAGGACGCGGCCGTCTCTCCGGAGTCAACAGGCGTTGCAGACGCAAGGGCGGCCACGCCTTCCCGGCCAAACTTGTCCAGATCGCCGAGATGAACCGTCTCCTTTGCTCTTTCCAGAAATCGGGTCAGCTTGGAAAAATCGCCCTTGTGTCTGAAACGAATCACTGCCGTCTCCTCCCATCATTCCGTTTTCTTCGGCCAGTTCTTGAATGCCTCAATCAATTTGTCGTAGCCCACCATGGCCGCGTAGGCGGACAGAAGCCCGACCACGACAGCCGCAAATACCAGATACCAGGTAATTGCAATCCCTTTGATTTGTGCATAGGCGGCGCCGGCGGCCAGTGTCAGCGCCTCCGACACCATAAGCGCAAGGAAATTTGTGGGAATCTTGTCCCAGGTCACAGTCTTAACCACCTGGACAATGATGTTGGTCAGGATCGTAACCCCGCCAATAATCATCAGCAGCGTCGAAATGATTTCCGCGTTCATACGCTTCCTCCTTAAATTGCCGGGCTCTCCACAGAGCCAACCGGTGTCTGCGAAACATTTACATTGAAATTGGACGCCTTCGCCGTTTCAAAAGTGATTCCGCCCTCCCGGTGGTCGGACTTGCACAGGTTCAGATAGAAACTGCACACCACGCCATGGGCCGTCCAGGGCAGACCGACCATAGCGCCGATCCAGGGCAACGCTCCCATATACCCCTTATAGACACAGTAGAAGGCCAATAAAAAACCGCCGATGGTCACGATCCACAACAGCGGACGGATATCGGCGATCATCCATTTTGAAAACTGCGAAAGGTCAGGTTTTCTTCCAGATTTGCCTCTGGTCCGGCTTCGCCTGCTTTTCATCACGCAAGCCCCGCCATCTGCGCAAAGCGGTAGAAGAGCTGGGCCGCCTGCTCTCTTGTCAGACCGGACGGCCACATCATGTTCGGCTTGCCGTCAACCGCGGTGCCGTTCCCGGCAAAGAGCCCCACACTTTCAGCCCAAACCCGGGCCTCTTCCGACCAATCGCCGCAGTTGTTGTTCTGAAGACCCTTAAGGTAATTCGTCATGGCCGCGCCGAACATCTCATTGAATTTCGCCTGATCCATATCGTCGTCCTCCTCCGGTACGATAGAATAGTCGGGGCGGCCGTAGCCGCCGATCTTGTTGTATCCCAGGGGGTAGCTCTTATCCCGGACACAGCCGCCGTTTTCCACGACGCCGGCCGCGGAGCTGGTGTTCCCCTCGATGGTGTAGACCCGCCCGCCAGACACCTTCTCCACGATACCAGTGTGGTAGAACGACTTGCCGCCGTCCTTCGTAAAGAAGATCTGGTCGCCAGGCTGGGGACCTCCGGTGTAAAACCGTCCCTTCTGCTTATAGTAGTTGGCGGAACCGGTGCACCCTGCCCCCACGCCGTTCTTTGCCTGGCAGAGCAGCTTCAACGCCAGCTCCAGACCAAACGTGTGGATGTGGCACCAGTCCACAAAGATGTCGCACCAGGAATAGCCGTTCTTCCTTCCGTTATAAACGACCCCCAGCGCATCCAGATCCCTGGCATACTTGTTCCAGTTTTTATCTCCGGCATTGGCCGTCTTATGATCGAGCTGGGCATTGGTTTCTTTCTCGATATAGCCGATCTCGGCTCTGGCCGTGGCTAGCACGCGCTCCACAGCCGGCAGCATCGTTGTAGAAGACATCGTTTCACCTCTTTCTGCAAATTGGTCGTAATACTTCTGCCCGTAAGCGGCCCGTCTGGCCTTGGCCGTCTCGCTCTGGTCTGCGGGGCGCTCAAACTGTACCAGCGCGGCGTCGGAGGCCGCCCGGACAGATGCGGCGGTCTTCAAGATGTTGACCAGAGATGGATAGCTCTCGGTCAGTTCCTTCCAGAGAAAATCCAGCTGCATCTCCAAATCCCCGATGCTCTTGCCGCGGCTCAGGGCAAAGACGAGCAGCTTTTGCTTCCGGCTCCAGAATGTCCACTGGGCAAGGCCATATCCGGCGCTGTCGTGGACAAAATCCTGATAGATTCTGGCGTCCACCTGGGCGGTATAGTCCGCGTCGGACAATCCCAGCTTCTTTTCACAGGTGTTCTGGAGATTGTCCGGCTTCAGGCCGCTCTCGGCATAGAGATTCCCCATCAGTCCAGCCGCTCCGCAATCCGAGAGGCCTTTCTTCTTGAAGAAACTCCAAATCACTGCTTCGGACATGTGCATCATCCTCTCGAATTGGCTCTCTTTCTGCGTGCCGCGTTCAGCGCACGGTTCTGTGCAAAGATTTCCTTCTGGCTCATTTTCTTTTGAGGGCCGTTCTTTGCGTTGCAGACGTTAATCAGCGTCATAAGCCGGTTCAAATGCCACTTCTGGCACTCAAAGGGGATCTGGTGGGAGAGCATCCAGTAGTAGATGATCTCCGCCGTGACGACCTCATTGGCCGACCGGCCCTTCCGGCCTTTGACAAAGGTGGTCGCCGTCATGGAATCGTCGATGTAAGCGTCGACCATTTTCAGCATCTGGGGCGTAATGGCGGTGTAGACATCGGGGTCCACGTTCTGGGTCAATGTCATGCACCGGACATAGTCGATCCGCTCCTCCCGCGTCTTCGGCTTTCGGGAAAGGTAAGGCTTATGCCATTTTGATTCCCATTTTGAAAGGGAGACCAGAGAGTGTTCCAGCCGAAGCACCTGCTTCTTGGTCGTGATAAAACGGTCGTTCGCCTCGTCATACTGCTCGGTCTCCGGTATCACAAGTTCCAGCATCTCTGATCTCCCCAGTCAGCCTTATGCCCGAGGAGCCGGAGCCTTCTTGCCCTGGGGGACGATGCCGTTGATGAACCGGGCCGCCGCTTCCGCATCGGTGGCCAGCTCCATGAACAGATCGCTGTACGCCTCCGTCTGGGCGAACGCGTCCCGCAGCTCCTGGTTCTTGATAAAGCGCTTCCCGTCAGGGGACTTCTCACCATAGGCCCGCAGAATGATGTCCTTGAAGATGGCGATGATCTGCTTCCCATCCTGGGCCGCGACAATGCGGTTGATCATCTCCACCAGACCGCCGTCCACGGAGAGCTCCAGCTCGGTCACCTCGGCCTGGGTCAGATTGAAGTAGAAATCCTCCGTGCGGGAAACGCCGTTATAGTCGTTGTAAGTCCTTGTCAGCTTCAGCATTGCAGTTTTCTCCTTTCAAAAATAAAAGAAAGCGGAGCCCTCGGTGAAGAGAGCTCCGCCTTGCGGATTCGTTGTCTGGATTTCAGTCCCCGTTTCTCAGGACTCCAGAGTCAGGCCGGTCAGAGTATAGATCTTGGTGACAGAGGAGCTGTCCTTGGTGGAGATTACCTTGACGCTCTGGGAATTGTTCTTGATGGGCAGAACAATGTTCTTGTCCTCATCCAGAGCCACAGCCCCCTTGGTGCCGCCCACCAGCTCCACGGTGGTGGTGGCGTCGGCCGGAGCGACGTCAAATTTCAGCGCCAGATAGTGCCCCTTCTGCTCAGAGGGATCGCTGCTGAACCCGGTATAGCCGGTCACATTCTTCAGGCTGCCGGTGATGGCGCTCTCGCCCACTACGACGTTGCTCTGAAGTTCGGAGACCTTCTTGCCCAGCAGGGTGGCGGAGGGGCTCTCCGGGGCGACGGTCACTGTAACATCGTTCGCCAACAGCTTGATGACTTCCTCGGGCAGAGGCAGCCGGGGCTCCGTTTCCTCGGTGCCGTAGAGGATGTCCTCCAGCGCCTTCAGCTTGGCAGGGTCGGCCTTGGTGGAGGTGATGATCAGACGGGCAGTGGGCTTGAAGCCGGGTACGTCCACGGGAGTGGTCGTGACCTCCCAGCTGGGGTTGATGGGTTCAGGAGAGTCGTTGACAGTCTGATAGCCCCGCTCAGAGGGAGAGGCCAGACCGCCGTAGACCAGGTGCAGCTTATAGCCGTGATCCTGACCGTCCACATCGTTGCCCAGCTTGGTGCGGTAGCTCAGGCCAAAGACCTTGCGGGTCTGCTGGCCGGCCATCACGCCGGGGGCGATCTCCGCGGAGCCGTCGCACTCCTCCCACTCGTCGGGGTAGGTGTAGCACTCAATGGTCAAACCGAAGTCCTCGGCGCCCACCAGCACCAGGTACTTGATGTTGTCGGCGTACATGTTGTTGGGCTCGGCGCCGGAGGGGCTCTCGTTAATGGCGGTGATGCCGCTCCAGGCTACACCCCTGTCGTAGACGCCGGTGGCGCTGATGGGGTAGAGGACGGCGTGATCGATGCCGGTTTCGTAGAAACGTTCCCCGATCTTGTCCCATACGAGTTTACTCATTTCGGATTTCCTCCTTTTAATAGTACAGGTTGAAGATGTCGTGGTTCAGATTGTCGGCCGTGAAATGACGGTCGTGGGCGCACATGGGCAGCATGGCAAGGCGGTGGGGCAGATCGCTGTCCGGGTTCTTGTAGATGGCCGTCACCTGATACCGGTCCAGCAGCCGGTAGGGGGCGTTGTCAGCGTGGATGGCGCTGATTTCGCTTCGCTCGTAGACGATGCAGGGGTACTGGATTTCCTTGCTGGCCGGAGGCTGAAAATAAGCCCGGCACGCATCGCCGCGTTCCGGACAGCCAAGAATCCCGCACAGAAGGGTATGAAGTTGAATCCTGTCACCCATTGTAGAGCCCCCCAATCGTCAGGATCAGGCGGGGATATCCCACTTCGACCTTGGAAATCTTCCATTTCGCGCCCATGTACGCCACATACCGCATCTTGTGGAAGTTCTTCCTGGCGAACGGATCGGCGACTATGCTGATCTCATTCGCGATATTGATGTCGTCGTTCAGGGTCTCCCCATACTGAATCTGGCGTGTATTCTGAGTCAAATCGCCATAGTACGGATACTCAACGATCTTCTCTTCATACACGCCAGGGGCAGTCTCAACGGTATCAGCATAGCCTACCGATCCATAAAATTTCGCCATTTTGAAGCTTCTCCTCAGGGAGTGCCGGCGGTGGTTCCAGCGCCGGAGCTGGCGGCCACAGGCTCCTCCAGCGCGATGGCGGAGTAGACGCGGGTCAGCGCGCCGGACAGGCGGGTCTCGATCAGGTACTTCTGCTGGTTGAAGTCGATGTCAAACTGGTCAAACCGGGTGATCTCGCCGCCCTTGGTGGAGCCCACGGTATAGTCGGCCAGGTTGACAAAGAGGCCCAGCAGCTTGTGCTTGGCGCCCTCGTCGTCCATACGGACCAAGCCCTCGAACTGCTCGGCAGTATAGAGCTCGCCGATGTTCAGGGCGGCGGCCAGGTCGGCCTTGGAGTTGTAGATGCGGCGGCCGTTCATGTCCCGGGCCAGCAGCATCACGTTCACCAGATGAGGCGTGCAGAAGAAATCAGGGGTGCCGGTGCCCTTGTACTTCTCCCGGGCATAGAGAGCGGCGGTGATGATGGCCTCGGAGTAGATGTAATTCTCGCCGAAGCTCATATCGGTCTTGCTACCGTTGAGCTCGGCGCGGGCGGCCTCAATATCCACGTCGTAGTGGATGGTGTAGAGGTCGTTGTCGTTCCAGATGGAACGGATGTGGTCCTCGGAGATCTTCATCTCGTCGTCCGCTTCGCGGCCGTCGCCCACCATGATGGCGGTAGCCACCTCTTCGTTGAGGTTCTCCCGCATCACGGCATACTGGTACTCCACTACATCGAAATCAGTGATGTCGACAATGTCGTCCCGGTGCAGGGCGTCGGTGCGGTACACCGTCTGAGGGTCAGTGGTCCGGGTGATGACGTTCATGTTGCCGGACAGAGTCTTGCGCTTGCCCTTCTGATAGCCGTGGGCCCGGATGGAGTCCTTGCGGGTGTCCATCTGGCGGGTACGAATACGGCTGATGGGGCTCTTGTGGACCTTCTGCATGACGGCAGTCACCCAGCCCTGGTCGCGGGTAACGCGCTCAGGCGCGCCGGGGCGCAGGTCCTTGAAGTCCGGGAACAGGCTCTCGATATTGTCGATGCCGTGCTTGAGCTCGTTCTGCTCAGCGTAGATCTTCAGAGCGGTCTGAAGGCTGCCCACGCTGTTGCTCTTGGCCAGAGCAAGAATGTCAGCGCGGTCGGAGTGGCTCAGAACGGTGTCCTGAGTGTCTTCGTTCTCGAAAACATTGTGCTTCATGGTCTTGTTTCCTCCCTTGGTTTTGTCAGATTTCTTGTCGGGGTCGTCGTCATCGTCGTCGCCCCCGTCCCCCTTGCCCTTCTGGGAATCCAATTCCTCCATGGCCGCGCCGATCAGGGCATACATGACCGTTCTCTGCTCCTCGGTCATGCTGTCCACCACGTCCTGGACGGTCTTCTCATTCTCAGGCTTCTCCTCTTTTCCGTCGTCCTTAGGCTTGTCCTCTTTCTTGCCATCCCCAGAGCCGGCCTTATGAACAAGAGGGGGCTTCTCGTCGGGGCGGAACAGGGAAATGGGCTCGTAGGCGGACAGGATCATCTCCTGCTCGCCGCCTTCGCCGTGGGCCATATCCACAAAGTCAATAAAGGCGCCGGGATTTGCCCCGGCGACCACCAGGCTGACCTCCCGGATGACGCCATGCGTCACATCCTTGCTGGGGGTCTGCTTCAGCCCATTGGCGTAAATGGACAGGGACGCGATGTCCCCATGCTGGACCAGCATCTTAGCCGCCTTGCCGGCGTCGGTCTCGTTGAATGTGCAGTAGGCGTAAACGCCGTCCTTCCGGTTCTCCAAAAGGGCGTGGCCCAGGATGTTGCCAGGTTCGTCGTGCTGGTGGTTCCAAACCAGGGGAACCGTCTTCCCGTCGCAATCCTCGAATGCGTTATGGCGGATGGTTCGTCCGTCCGCGCAGACAAGGTCGTTCCGGGTCGCCCAGCCACTAAAGTCATACTTCAGGTTCATTTTGAACGTTTCCTCCTTCAGATGTTGATGGTGGCTGATTGCCCTCCTCTTTCGGGGCGCTTAAGTTGCTGTTTCGGAGCTCGTCCGCCTTGGGGTCCTTCGACGGCTTCATGCCGATCTTCTGCCGGATCTCATTGGAGGTCATGATCTCGTTGCGGGTCATCTTGTCGGCAATTTCGGCAATATCGTTGATGGGCACCAGCCGGAACGGGTCTCTGAAGAAGAGGATCGACTGCTTCTGTGACCGAGCAGTTTTGGTGAGGAATTTCCTCTTCATTTCGTCAACAATGGCTGATAGGATCGGTTCAATCGTCCGGTTGTCGTAATTCAGCTTCGTCCGGTCATCGGCAGTCCCGTCCAAAATCCCCTGCGTGATCCCCAACTGGCTGTAAAGCATGCTCGTCAGGTATTCAATCTGGGACATCAGATTGTTGTCGATGGGCCGGTTCAGCTGGACCACGTGTTCCGTGCCGTCGGTGTAAGCGACGCCATACTTGGAGCCGGACAACTGTTCCTCGATATCTTTACGGCGTTTTTCCGCCTGTTGACGCCTCGCTTCCGTCTTGATGACGTAGGGCAGCTGAATAATCAGGTTGAGTTTTCCGGAACCGCTCTGCTCGTCGATTGCGTCCAAAATATTGAGTTTTCGGATCAACCGCTGCATGGTGGAGTTGGGCTCATTCATCACCGCGAAAAACGGGTTCTCAATGATGGCGACCCCACTCTTCGGCAGGATGACATCCTGCTTCTCGCCCCGGTTCTCGTTGTAGACCCGGACCTTGACGTGCTTGGGATACCACTCCACGATTTTCCCGGTACGCATCGTTTCGATCTTGAACGAGCCGGTCTCCGGGTCGAGGTCGGTATCCGTGGGCACGATGGCCACGCATCCCTCGTCCAGCATGGACATGACCACGTCCTGGATAAAGGCCCGCCCGGTCTGGTCCAGATTTGCCTCCAAAGTCAAACAGCCGTTCAAACTTGAATTGATCACCTCTGTAAACCGGCCGTCGTCATCCAGGCGGACATGCTGAATCCCAATCGACGCCGCGTCCAGCGCGATCCGGTTGTAGACGGAGGTAATGATGGAGCGCTCGTTTCCCCGGCTGAAAATGGGCCGGTCCGGGCGGTAGGAGTAGCTGGGGCCAAGGGAATGGCTGTACTTGAAAAACTCATTGCCTAAAAAAGCGTTCCAGGCGTGTTTCAGCCTGGAACCAACTGACATTTCCACTTTTCTCACCTCCTACGACAGCAGATCGGCGTACATCTTCTTGAGCAGCTCGTCGTTCTGCTTCATCAAGGCCGCGAAGTCGTAAGCCGGAGGAGGCTTTGCCGCGGATGCCTGCTTTGTGGCCGAGGCAACGGTTTTTACCGCCTGCTGAACGCCGCCGCCCGGAGACGGCCCGGGAGTCCGAAGCTGGCTGACCGGCGTTGAGAAGACGGAGGCGCTCTTTTGAAGCTGCTCCACGGCCCGCTTTCCCTGCTCTGCCTTTGCGGCAAGCTCCGCCGCCTTTTTCGCCCCGTGCCGTTTTACCAGATAAGCGGTAAGAACGATTCCTGCGGCTGCCGCCGCTCCCACGGCCGCTTTTCCGGCTGCGGGCAGCTTCTTCCGCTCGGGTCCATCCTCACCGCCGTACCGTTTCCGGCCCTGGGACGTCAAGCTTCCATCCTTCTGCTGAAATCTCCGCACGCCCCATTTCATCCCACGGATGCCGTAGTGCTGCAAAACATCTGACAATCGCGGTCACCTCCTATCTGTGATAAAATTTGTAACAACCGTCCCGTGTGTATCTAATTTAGGTCAAAAAAAAAACCACAGACCCGGTTAAGAGTCTGTGGTGAGGCGTTTCGCCGCTTTGACAGGGCGAATGCCATTGTGCAAAAGAATGTCGAGAAAAATAGGAGTCAACGCCATCATTGTCCCTCTCTTCTCAATGGGCATAGTAGGCCCGCAGCTTTCTGTTCTCGCTGATGGCCTTTCCAGCGAGCAAAGCGTTCACGATTGTTCCGCCCACTGCGATAGCTGAGCCCGCAAGTTGTGCCGTCCGCTGGTCTTCCATCCCTTTGGATAAGAGTGAACTTACCGCATAGGAACCAACTACTATGGCCGTTTCCGCTAAATAAGCAGTTCGGGTATTCCCGGTAATGGTCTTGCCGCGCTGATAAAGTTTCTTGCCTTCATCCGCTAACTTGTCGGTCTTCAGTTTACCATAGGCGTCTTCCATCCGACGTTTTTCGGTTTTGACGGCCCGATTAGCGTCCTTGACCTGCTGCCGGGTAGCCTGTCCGGATTTATGGGCGGCTTTCGTTTCTGCCGCTTTTGATTTGGCACGTTCATAGTCCGATTCGGCTTTGCGATAGCGCTCCAGTCCTTTTCGGGTATAGGAACCGTCATAGTTCTGATAACGCCTGACGCCCCATTTCATGCCCTTGACTCCATAATGGGCAAGGCAATCCTGGGGAGAAGGTTTATAATAGGGCTTCATAAGTACCCCCCCCCTTTTTTTTTTACTCAAATGCTTCTGGGTTGTGTTTATAGGCGACGTAGGCGTCCATCATGGCCGCCACCGCGTCGATCTTCTGGTCAGACCGCTTTTTCAGCAGCTTACGGTTGCCGTTGGTGTCCTCCATCGTGATGCAGTTGCCCATAGAGAAGGTGATTAAGTCCTCGTCAAAGAGCAGCATCCGCTCTCCGGCCAGCTTCTTCAGCTCGCCCAGGGGGACGGATTCCGTTCTCGCCCCCTGCCGGACCACCTCGACCCCAAACGGGCCGTTCTCATTGACCCACCGCTCCACAAATTCCTTGGCGTTGTAGGGGTCATATCCAAAGCAGCGCACATCGTAGCCGCAGTTGATGACATGGTCGTCCAGATCCTCATAGACCTGCATCATGTCGAGAACTGTCCCCTCCATGACGATCAGGCTGCCCTCTGCCATAAAGTCCTCGTACTTAACCCGCATGGCGGCGGGGAGCTTATGGAGTGTCACCGATGTGATGTAGTTGCGCGACTTAACGCCAAAGGAACCATCCCGAAGAGGGAACAGGAACGTAAAGGAGCAGAAGTCATCGCCCTGGGAGAGATCGGCGCCCATGGAGCAGGGCATCTGCCAAAACCGCTGCCGGCGGTGGGGCAAAGTCTCCTCGTAGGTGAAGTAGTAGGTGTACCCCTCCATAGGAAGGCCGAACCGCTTGGCCAGCATATCATTCCGTGTGGCGGGGGCGGTTTCCGCCCGGTCCACATCCTTCTGATAGGTCTCATAGGTGACGGTCTTTCCCAGATTCGGGTTGGCCTTAGGCCACATATCGGGGTAGGCCACCTCCTCAACAGAGTCCAGCTTGTACCACCAGATGGAAACATGCTCCTGCGGAGGGCCAATGCCTTGGAGAATGTTCATCAGCTCCATTTTGATGGTATCGCCGGCGCCGTTACGAACCGTGCCCTCGGAACTGGTCGCTATAATAAGGTAGTCGTCCAGCTTGGAGGCGCCCTGCTCCACCGCGCCGATGACATCCTCCCGGGCGTCGGCGGAGGACAGCCACTCGTCCACGGTGGCCACTTTGCAGCGCAGGCCCTGGAGCTTGTCCACCGACATGGGGCGGATCTCAATCAGGGAGCCCGAGATAAAATTCTCAATACCCTTCTTGGTAGAGGCCAGCTTCACCCGATTGGCCCGGGACCCGGTGGTGTTCTGCAAAGACCCCTCAGTCATGAACTGGAAGACGGGGCCTCTGGCCCGGGTGATGGCGGTCTTGATGGGGTTGATGATCTCCTCGGCCTGCTTCATGGTGGGGGCCGTGGTGATCTGATGGGTGGTGGAGCCGTCCACAACACAGAAGTATGCCTGAATGCAGGAATCGTAAAGCGACTTCGCCGCGCCTCTCCCCACGATCAGGTACTGCTTTTTGGTCAGCCGCTGCTTGATCCGCTTGGTCACATAGCGTCCGCCTCTGCCGTCCGGATTGGGTACATAGACAGAGCGGTCGTCGAAATAGTACCAGCCGAACACCTGTTCCCCCCAAAGCTTGAAGGTATCCAGGAGATGCAGGTCGGAACCGTCGGTCAGGGTCAGCTCGTTCTCGCAGAACTCGATCCAGCCCTCCACCGCCCTGTCATCATAGTAGTAACTGGGCGACTCGATCAGCCGGTCAATCCGGTACATCTCCATGGCAACTTCCTTGCAGACCGGAATATCGCCGCGGATGACCGCATCGCGGAATGCGCCGTAGTAACGGGGGACGGCGGTGTTGGATAACATCGGTTCACCAGCCTCCCGTTACAGCCCCAGCGCTTTTCTGCCAAGGAGAACCAGGGTGGAGAACTTCTGCTCGCTCAGCTTTGTCCGGTAGGTATCTTTTGGAATAACCTGCTCCATGTCGAACACGATGATGGGCGATTTGGCCTTGAAACCGCCGTAAATGGCGTCGTTCGTGTCAAGGAACGCGCCATAGCCCGCCTTCTTGCATTCGTTAAAAAACTTGGTGCGCTGGACATAGACGTCATGCCCCTTCCATCGGTCGCCCTGTCCGTCATATGGAATCACATAATTGAACATCCGATAGACTGTCTGGAGATCTTTGGCCGAGGGCGTATAGTCCGGGTCCTTCATCCTTTCCAACACTGCGGCAGCTTCCCGATACCCCTTGAATTTGTACTTGTCTTTCACGAAATAGCTCTGCATCCGGTCCTTATCCGTTACAAAGTTATAAAAATCCCGATCTTTTCGATAGAGATTCATGAAGACCTCTGCGCCGGAGTCCTCGCTCGCCACCTTCAAGTCGGTTTTAAGCGAGTTGTCGATCCGGTACTTCATAAACGCGCCGGTTCCGATTTGCTTCCCATTCTCGTCATATACCGGCTGCGGGATCGGCCGGTTGAACAGTGCGTTATACTGGTGCGTGTCCAGGGAATTGTGGGTTGCGTAGAACATATCGGTGTTCTTGGTCCGGTCCTTGTCATAGGACAACGTGCTCAGGGTCGTCTTATCGGCGTTCAGCACTTCGTCAAAGTGCTTCTTGTTGTAGATGCTGTTGCCGCTCTTCCGCTTATTGCGGATGGCTTTTTTCTGGGCCGGAGTGTAGTCGCCGCCCCGCAGGGGATAGGGAGGACCGTTCCGAACGCCCCACTTCTGTTTCAGAATTCCATGGTGATGCAGTTCCATAAACAACTACCCCCGCAATTCCTTGATTGCAAGGGCAATGCTCAGGGAAGACCCTGCGATCGCCAGAACGCTTCCCGCCACTTCCAGCGTATCCCGCAATGCCTGCCGCCCTTTAGAAACCTGAGCTGGGGAGGTATCCGCGAACAGCTGATTGTATTGCCGCTCCAGAAGCTCCCGGTTGATCTTATCCCGCATCTCCTTGTCGGTCATCTTGCTCAGATCCATCCGTTTCGGAGCTGGCTTGGACGTGCTGGTCTGCTCCAGCTTTTTCATCTCCTTCACCAGATCCGAGCTGGAGTCGACGGTTTTCTTGGTCCGCTCCAGGTCCTCCTTAGCCCAGCGCTTCGGGTCCGGGTTGGACAGGTCGATGCGGTTCTCCTTCTTCTTGGCCGCGTTTTCCCGTTTATCCCGGTCATAGCGTTTTTCACCGGCGGCGGTCAGGGTGCCGTCTTTGTTCTGGTAGCGGCGGACGCCCCACTTCATGCCTTTGATGCCGTAGTGCAGGAGCATGCTATTCTCCATTTTGACTTTCCTCCTTCCCGCTAGTGTTCTTCACGGGGTCCGCTGCAACAAAAAGCCGCCACTCAAACTCACTGATCTGCCGGTTGATGGACTCAATGGCAGCGGAGCTGAGAGGCGGGTCAAATAACAACCGAACCTTCATGTAAACGTAGGATTTGACTAAGGAAAAGATGTTCGGCTTATCCTGAATAAATCCGGACCAGACTTCATCTTTTCCTGAGATTGAGAAACCGTTGGCAGGTCCAACGCCCATTTGCGTCAGGATGGAAAACACACTGTTGATGTGGATGATGATGTCCGGGTCAAAGTGCGTGTAACTCTCGTCGATGCCCAACAGTTTCTTGATTGATATCAGGATGCTTTCGGAAATCTCCATAACAGCCTCCTCACCGGCGGACTGCGATGAACTTCTTCATGCAGTACCCCTGGGTGCCGTTGGAGGTCGATACTTTATAGAAAGCATCTGTTGGCTCGTCCATATTAACGGAAACTCTGGTCAGAGCCGTAATGACTGTAAGGACTTTGGAATTTGCTCTCGGCTCTTGATAAAGCGCCGCTCTCAGACAATTCGCCACAACACCGGCAGCATGATTCTCCATTTCGAGTCCTCCTCTACTTTTTCCAAGGACAGGTATCATTGGGTCTGCGTGTAATCGGCTCCTTGAACAACCGGTTCTCGTCGCCATAATGGATGGCCAGATGCGTCTCATGAATTGTGGTGATCAGAAACTCGGGATCGAGGATGATCCCTCTTCGCTCCCGGATGTCCTCCGGGCGGATCGGGTTCATGTGGTGGATAAGTGGACGGCGGTAAATCTCCCGTCCGGCAATTCCCAAATCACACCCCATGTCCCGGGCAATCACAACATCCCGGATCTGCTTCCACTCCGGGGAGCGATAAAAGACCTGATTCATGTACCGGTCAAAGCCGAAGGTCTCCTCTCCGACAACACCGTTCAAACGAAGATAGCGGTAGCGCTCCTCGAAGGTGGGGAGAAGGATCAATTCCGAGTAACATCTAATACTCATCCCCGTCCTCCTCGTCCTGCCCGCTGTACCGCTTAAAGGCGGCCATGGCCTTTTCGTAGAGCTCATCCATCCGGACTCCGGATTTGTACGCCTCGGTCTTGGCCTGGACCAGCTCCACCTCTTTGGCAAGCCGCTCATTTTCCAGACGCGCCCTGGTGGTTCCGAGCTTCAGGATGGTGGTGACCTCCTGGGAAGAAGCCGTCCCCTCCAGCAGACGCTTTTCAATCAGGTTGACGGCCAAATCGATCAGCTGGTTCTCTCTGGCCTCCGGTGTCAAGGCGGCCCGGCGCTTCCTCGGTTGAATGCCAGAAGGTTTCGTTGCTTTTGCCACACTTGACACCTCCTCTCACTTAGAGTTGTGGCAGTTTCTGTGATGTTTGGACCGGTTTTCAGCGGTGCTTGAAGAAGCCCGCATAAGCAGCTTACCGACAAGTG
>CAUFAM010000002.1 GCA_959022875.1 uncultured Oscillospiraceae bacterium
CAATCACCTGGCCGGGACGGGGGGTGAGTGCGCCAATGATCTTGGTATCAAAGAGGTCCCGGTAGACAATGGAGTCCTCCTTCAGCACACCCCGGGCATGGGCATCGTCCATGAGGGCATCCAGGAGGACGGGCAGTTCCCCGTCCTCCACCTTGGGCAGCTCCTGGGGCATGGCACAGCCGTCCAGCTCCAGCACCTCCAGCAGGGCGTTCACCGCCCAAAACTGCTCTTCCGGCCGGATGAGCCCGGTGTGCAGGGCGTAGGAGACCAGCTTGGAGATGGCTTCATCCCGCTCCATGCTCAGCCCTCCTCAAACCCGTGGGGGTGGTCCTTGTGCCAGGCCCAGGCGGAGGCCACGATGGTGCCCAGATCATTATACTGGGGCTTCCAGCCCAGTACCTTCACGGCCTTCTCAGAGGAGGCGATCAGCTGGGCGGGGTCGCCCGCGCGGCGGGGGGCAATCTTGGCGGGGATGGGGTGACCGGTGACCTCCCGGGCCACGTCCACCACTTCTTTGACCGTGAAGCCCACGCCGTTGCCCAGGTTGAAGACGTTATTCTCGCCGCCCTTGATCAGGTAGTCCAGGGCCAGGATATGGGCCTGGGCCAGGTCGGTCACATGGATATAGTCCCGGATGCAGGTGCCGTCCTTGGTGGGGTAGTCGTCGCCGAACATGCTCACGGCCTCCCGCTGGCCCAGAGGCACCTGGAGGATGATGGGGATGAGGTGGGTCTCCGGGTTGTGGGCCTCGCCGATCTTACCGGAGGGGTGGGCACCGCAGGCGTTGAAGTACCGCAGAGCCACATACCGCAGGCCGTGGGCCTTGGACACCCAGTTCATCATCTGCTCCATGGACAGCTTGGTGTTGCCGTAGCAGTTGGTGGGGACGGTGGGGTCGCTCTCCAGAATGGGCACCCGCTCGGGCTCGCCGTAGGTGGCGGCGGTGGAGGAGAAGACGATCTTGTCCACTCCGTGCTCCACCATGGACTGGAGCAGCACCATGGTGCCGTAGAGGTTGTTGTCATAGTACTTCAGAGGATCGGACATGGACTCGCCCACCTGGGAAGAGGCGGCAAAGTGGATGACGCCCTCAATGTTCTCCGCCTGGAACAGGGTGTCCAGAGCACCCTTGTCCCGGATGTCCAGCTCATAAAACTTCGCCTTGGGGTGGACGGCAGCCTTAAAGCCCGTCTGCAGGTTGTCGGCCACAACCACCTCGCGGCCCGCGTCAATGAGTTCATACACCGTATGAGAGCCGATGTAGCCGGCTCCGCCCAATACCAAAATCGCCATTTCTCAATGTGCTCCTTTCGTATTTAAATCCTGATGAAGTTAAGACCAGAGTACCGTTCCGCCCACAGGCCGGATGCTCAGCACATGGCAGCTTCCGTTCCCCAAGGCCTTCTCCACCTGTGCCTGGAACTGCTCCAGGGCCTCCAGGGGGACAAAGGCCTGGATAGTGCCGGCAAAGCCGCCGCCGTGGACCCGGCAGGCTCCCTTTCCGTTCAGGGCCCGCTCCGCCACGGTAAGCGCTACGGCCATGGCCTGCTCGGCCACCGCGCCGGCGGGGGTGATGTTCTGCAGCAGCTCCCAGGAGGACTGGCCGGACTGGCGCACCAGGGCCAGGAAGGCATCCATATCCCCCTTCTCCAGGGCGTCGGCCTCCTGCTCGGAGCGGCGGTCGTCGTCAAAGAAGTGCAGGGCCCGGAGCACCGCCCGGTCGCCCACGGCCTTGCGCAGCTGGGGCATGGCCTCCATTACCTGCTCCTCATCCACCTCCCGCAGCACCTGCTTGCCGAAATAGGCGGCCACCGCCCCCATCTCCTGAGGCACTGCGGCGTACTCGCTGGTGAGGTCAGCATGGTCGGCGCCGGAATCGATGATACAAAGGGCATAGCCCAGACCATTGAGATCCACCGCCACACTGCGCACCACCGGCGCAGCGGGATCGGCAAAGTCAATGGCCACCGCGCCGCCCACGGAGGAGGCAGTCTGGTCCATCAGTCCGCTGGGCTTGCCGAAGAAGATGTTCTCCGCCTTCTGGCCCATCTGGGCGATGGTCACAGCGTCCAGCTCTCCCTTGCAGAAGAGGTCGTTTTCAACAACCCCCAGCAGCACCTCGCAGGCAGCCGAGGAGGACAGGCCGGAGCCGGGCAGCACCTGGGAGGTAGCGTACACATCAAAGCCCGTCACTTCATAGCCCTTTGCAGCCGCCTGGGCGGCCATGCCCCGCACCAGGGAGGCAGTGGACTCCTTCTCCTCCTCCTTGGGCTCCAGGGTGTCCAGCTCTACCTCCACCATGGGCCAGCCCTCCGACTGGAAGCGAATGGTGTTGGTGCCGTTCAAAGCCGCACAGGCCAGAAAATCCAGATTCACCGCACCAGCCAGAACCCGGCCGTGCTGGTGGTCGGTATGGTTGCCGCAGATCTCCGTGCGGCCCGGTGCGGAGCACAGAGACACCAGAGTGTCCTCTCCGGCTCCAAAGGTGCGCTGAAAATGCTCCAGCAGCTCTTCTACCCGCTGCCGTCCCGCCGCCAGATCCTGGCACAGCAGACTCTTGAGCCCCTTGTCCAGTTCACCGGCCTGCAGCGCACGGCGCACATCTGCCAGTTTTTGCATAGTTTTCCCCTCTCTTTTCCCACCGGGCGTATTCTCCGCCCCAGGCGGGCCCGGTTTTTTTCATCATATCACATTCTGCCCCCGTTTCCAATCCCCATCCGTATTTACCCGGGGAGCCGGAACGCGGCAGCGCTGTACCATTCCGGCAGACAGCAAACAAAACCGCCGCAAAGCAGTGCACTCCATATCTGCTTTGCGGCGGCTTCCTGCCGAGGTATTTGAATTACTTCTTCTGGACGTACTTCAGGCAGTCCAGCATAACGGCAACCAGAATGATGATGCCGGAGAAGACGAACTGCAGGTTGGTGTCAATGCCCAGAATGGTCAGGGAGTAAGTAAGGGCGGTGAAGATAAACACACCCACCACAACACCGGAGATCTTGCCGATACCGCCGGTGAAGGAGATACCGCCCACCACGCAGGCGGCAATGGCGTCCATTTCCCAGCCCTGGCCGTAAGCGGCAGAACCGGAACCGAACATACGGATACACTCCAGCCAGGAGCCAAAGCCGTACAGGATACCGGCCATGACAAAGGCGCCCACGGTGACCTTGAACACGGAGATACCGGAAACGGCCGCCGCCTCAGGGTTGCCGCCCACGGCATAGAGGTTCTTACCGAAGGTGGTCTTGTTCCAGATGAACCACACGATGACCACCGCGGCGATGGCCCACAGGATGATGGTGGGGAAGCCGTTGATTCTGGGCATGATCATGCCGGAAATGGAGGAATCAATGGCGCCGAAGGACACACCCTTGGTGGAATAGGTAACCAGACCGAAGATGACCAGCATATTGGCCATGGTGGAGATAAAGGGGTGCATCTTGAACTTGGCGGTAAAGAAGCCGGCAAGGGTGGTAAACACGGTGCACAGCACAATACACACCACCAGGGCGAAGACGATGCGCACCACCACGGGCAGGCCGGAGAAGTCAAAGACATGGCCGAACACAGAGCCGGTGTTGGGGCCCTGGTGCATAATAATGGTGGCGGCGGTCATGCCCATACCCACCATACGGCCGATGGACAGGTCGGTACCAGCCAGCAGGATGAGGCCCGCCACGCCCAAGGCCAGGAACATTCTGGGGGAAGCCTGCTGCAGAATGTTCAGGACGTTGTTCACCGTCAGCAGCTGTACATTGGGCCCCTTGATGATGGGGGTCAGGATACACAGGGCGATGAAGATGACGATGATGGCCAGATACAGGCCGTTGCGCAGGAAGAAGTCCCGCTGATTAAAGGTGTACTTGTAGTTCTCCCACCGCTGGGCCATGGTCTCACCGAAGGTAAACTTGGACATGCGCAGCATGTCGATGAGGTGATACTTGTACTCAAAGGCCGCATGACGGCGGTCCTTTACCTCCTGCAGGTCCTTGGCCAGGGCCATCTTGGCGTCAAAGAGACGGTTTTTGTGGACGTACTTCTCGTCCTTAATCTCCTGGGGATCGGTGAGCTTGGCCAGGGTGGCCTGGTGCTCCTTATTGAGCTCCTCCAGGGCGGCCTGATACTTCTTCTGGGCCTGAACATTCTCCTCTTTGCAGCTTTCCGCCACCGGCTGGTAGTAGGCGCCGTACTGGGCCTTCAGATAGCTTTCCGCGTCGGCGATGAGCTTGGCGATCTGGCCCTTGTTCTGCTCCTCCACCGCCTTGGCCTGCTCCAGCTCCTTGTTGTACTGGGCAGCCTTCTCGGCCTTCTCCTGCTGGGTATAGATGCGGTCACGCTTCAGGTTATCCAGGTTGTTCTGAAGCTCGATCACCTTGTCGGTGCCCTCCGCGCGCAGGGCGTTGACTTGCTCCTGGATCTTGCCGACGTACTCGTCAATGGGCTGGCGGAGCTTCTCCTCCTGCTCAGCCGTCAGAATTTTTGTGTTTTCTGTTGCCATATGCAATATCTCCCGTTATAGGTATTTTGCACTCAGTCGCAAAAGTTCTTCCTGATTGGTCTCCTTGGTGTTCACAATGCCCGACAGGTGCCCGTTGGACATGACGCCAATGCGGTTGGTAATGCCCAAAATCTCAGGCATCTCGGAGGAGACTACGATGACGGTCTTCCCCTGCTTTGCCATGTTGATGATCAGCTCGTAGATCTCATATTTGGCGCCCACGTCGATGCCTCGGGTGGGTTCGTCCATCATGAAGACCTGGGGCTCCCGCTCCAGCCACTTGCCGAAGATGACCTTCTGCTGGTTGCCGCCGGAGAGGCTGGTGATCATATCGTCCGGGCCCATGCACTTGGTATGCATGATCTTGATTTCCTTGTTGGTGGCCTTCACCATCTTGGGGTTGGACAGCGCCAGGCCCGACTTGTACTGGTTCAGGTTGGCGATGGTGGTGTTGAAGGTCAGATCGCACTTGAGGAACAGGCCGTTGGCCTTGCGCTCCTCGGTGATCATGGCAAAGCCATGCTCAATGGCTTCCTTGGCGCTGGAGAAATTCATCAGCCGGTTTTTGAAATACACACGTCCGGCCGCTCTCGTACGAACGCCGAAAATGGTCTCCAGCAATTCGGTACGCCCTGCACCCACCAGGCCGTAAAGGCCGAAGATCTCGCCCTCCTTCACGTCAAAGGTGACGTCCTGAAGGTAAGGGGCGTACTTGGTGGACAGGTGCTGTACGGACAAAATGGTGTCGCCGGGGGTGTTGTCCACAGGAGGGAACCGGCTCTCCAGGGAACGACCCACCATGGCGGTGATCAGCTCGTTCATGTTGGTGTCCTTGGCGCTCTTGGTCATGACCAGGTTGCCGTCGCGCAGAACGGAAATCTCATCACAGATCTCAAAAATCTCGTCCATTTTGTGGGAGATATAGATCAGAGAGATTCCCTGCGCCTTCAGCATGCGCATCATCTCAAAGAGCTTATCTACCTCCTGCACAGTCAGGGAAGAGGTAGGCTCATCCAGGACAATTACTTGAGAATTGTAGGAAATTGCCTTGGCAATTTCACACATCTGTCTCTGGGAGACAGACATATTCCGCATAGGCTGGGTCAGGTTGACCGTCATACCGAGCTTGCGGAACAGCTCGGAGGCCTTCTTTTTCATGGCGCCCTCGTCAACCATCCCGCCGGTGGTGGGATAGCGGCCCAGGAACAGGTTGTCGATGACATTCCGCTCCAGGCACTGGTTCAGCTCCTGGTGAACCATGGCGATTCCGTTTTCCAGGGCGTCCTTGGGACCGGAAAAGCTGATTTCCTTCCCGTTTAAGAAAATTTTCCCCTCATCCTTCTGGTAGGTGCCGAACAGGCACTTCATCATGGTGGACTTACCGGCGCCGTTTTCGCCCATCAGTCCCATGACGGTTCCCCGCTTTACATCCAGGTTGATATGGTCAAGCACCCGGTTTCGGCCGAAAGACTTGCTCATACCGCGGATTGACAGGACAATATCGTCTTTCGCATCTGCCATTCTCGTTACTCCCGTTTATCCATATTAGCAGTTTCAGCGAAAAATCTGATTCTGCCGGATTCTTCTTCAAAATTGCTGTTAGGGAGAATTCCTTCCGCCGAACGGAGAAACAATTTTCCCGAACGGAGAATTCCTTCTCCCTAACAGCAAGGCTTATTGGTTCTTCAACAGGGGATCCTGCCGTGTGAAAACGGCTGGATTACTGGGCCAGAATGCCGGTGTAAGCGGCGGCGTTGTCGGTCTTCACCATGTTGATGGCGAAGGCGTCATAAGCGCTGGGGTTGCCCAGACGGTTGGTGATGTTGGACTCGGTCTGGCCGTCGCCGGCGATGTACTCAACATTCAGGTTCAGGAAGTCATCATACTTCTCCAGCAGGGGCTGATAGGTGGAGCCCAGGAAGTTATCAGCGGAGTTGTAGATGTTCAGCCAAACGTTCTTGGTGGGGTGAGCGGTGGCGTCCAGCTGGTTGGAAACAGGAGCATAGGGGACGGTGGAGTCCAGGAAGTCCTGATAGTTCTCAGCGGTGACAGCCACGTTCAGAGCATAGTAGGAACGGGTGGCCTCGTCATAGTAGAACACGTCCTCGCCCAGCACGTTGCCGGCGTCGTCGGCGGTGCCGATACCGGTGTCCACGTCCACGCCGTCCAGAGCGTTGCGCAGCACACGCAGGGTCAGGTAGGCCTGCACGTCAGCGTGCTGGCTGATGGTGCCGCCGTAACCTTCGGCGATAGCGGCCACGGCGTCGGAGTTGGCGTCATAACCAAAGGTGGGAACCTCGTTAGCCTTGGACCAGGCGTTGAACATAGCCATGCCCATGCCGTCGTTGTTGGAGGCAACGATGTCGATCTGATCGCCGAAGGAGGCGGACCAGGTGTTGATGGCGTTGCCGGCGGTGGCGGCGTCCCAAGTGGCACCGGCGGAGTTCTTCATCTCCTGGGAGGCCAGCTCACGGACGATGTAGGTGGTGCCGTTGACGGTGATCTCGCCGTCCTTCACGAAGGTGGAGGTGCCGTCCACGTTGGTGCCCACGGGGGTGCTGTCGATGGCGCCGTTGGCCTCAACAGCAGTGCCCAGAGCGGAGCGGACGCCGCGGGTACGGGCGATGGAGTCGTTGTGGCCGATGTCGCCGATGGCCAGAACGTAGCCGATGATGCCGTCGCCGTTGCGGTCCAGGCCCTCGATGTTGGCCTCGATGTAGTTCTTGATCATGGTGCCCTGGAGCTCAGCGCCCTGGTTGGCGTCGAAGCCCACATAGTAGGTGTCCTCGTTGAAGCTGAGGGCGGTCATGTCCAGCTCGCCGGTGGAGCTGTTGGAGGGCTGGCGGTTGAACCAGACCAGGGGCTTGTCCTTGTTGGCCACGGTGGTGGTCTCAGCGGCGCTGCTGCTGCCGGCGCTGCCAGCGGAAGAGGACTGGGAAGTGGAAGTTCCGCCGGAGCAGGCGACCAGGCTCAGGGACATTGCAGCGGCCAGGGTCAGTGCAAGAGCTTTTTTCATAGCAATTCTCCTTTTCATAAAACCGTTTTAAATGGAACGCTCATATCCCATTTAACACTAATTTAATGTTAGAAGAACCGGCGGGGAAAAGCAAGGGAAAAAATTACCGAAAGAGGGGCAAAATTTTATCCAGACGCAACGCTCTGCCAAAATTTCGCCCCTCGTTTTTGTGCAACTTATCTAATTTAAGTGCTGTTCAAAGGCAAACAGCGCCTTTTGACTGTCCATGGAAAAGAGGTTTTCCCGGTCCACTATTTTGGTGGAGGTATCCACCGTAGACTCCAGCTCTCCCCCCTGTCCGCTGAGCAGCTTGTAGGCGCTCTCTACCCCCAGGTAGCCCATGGCATATGGGTTCTGCACCACCAGGGCGTCCACGCTGCCCTCCTGCAGTCCGTCCACAGTGGCCACATTGGAGTCAAAGCCCACCAGGAAGACCTCCTGGGAGTATTCCAGGTCCTCCACCGCCTCAGCAGCACCTACGCTGGTGGGCTCATTAAAGGCCAGAAGGACATTGATCTCGGGATGCTGGTTCAGCAGCTCCACTGTGTCCGACCGGGCAGACTGTGCCTGGGCCAGGGTGTTGATCACTGCCACCACCTGGGCCCGGCCGCTCTGCTCCAGCTCTTCCACCGCGCCCCGCTCCCGCTCCTGGCCATTGGCGCTGCTGATGTCATAGTTGACGATGCCTACCTTCAGCTCCCCCTCCACCCTCTCCAGGGCGGCCCGGGCAGCCATACGTCCGGCGGCATAGTTGTCCGTTCCGATGTAGGTACGCACCGCCTGGGAATCCACACCGCTGTCGATGGCCACAATTTCCACGCCCTGCTCCGCAGCCTGGTCAATGGCAGAGGCATTATTTTCAAAATCAATGGCAGAAAAAACCACCGCTTCCGCTCCCGTCTCCACGGCCAGGGCCACCATGCGGTTCTGGGTCTCAAAGTCCTCCTCGGTCTCGGGACCCATAATGTTCAGATCCAGGTTGTACTCCGCGGCCGCCGCCTCCGCTCCGGCAAAGACAGACAGCCAGAACTCCGTTTGGGTGGATTTGGCCACCAGGGCCACCGAGTGCCGGGGGGCGGAGACTCCCTTGGAAGAGCAGGCACACAGGCAGCAAAGCGCCAGCACCACAGCCAGCACAGCGCGCTTACTTCCCTTCATAGTCTCCCTCCCGTATCTTCGGCATGCGGATTTCCACACAGGTGCCCACATCCGGCTCGCTGGTGATATGCAGGCCATAGTTCTTGCCAAAATAAATTTTCAGCCGGTCATTGACGTTCTTGATTCCAATGCCCGTACGGTCCCGGGGGCCGCGCTGCATAATGGACTCAATCTGCTGCTCGGTCATGCCCACACCGTTGTCCCGGACGTTAAACAGAATATCCCCGTCCTGCTGGTACACCCGCACCTCAATGTGCCCCTCCTCCACCAACAGGTCCAGGCCGTGGTTGATGGCGTTTTCAATAATGGGCTGAAGAGTAATTTTATTGCAGTAGTAGTCCAGGCACTCCGGCTCCACGTCAAATTCGTAGGTGAACTGATTTTTGTAGCGGTACTTTTGGATCTGGAGATAGCTCTCCGCGTGCTCAATCTCCTTTTGAATGGGAATGAGCTCATGGCCGCGGCTTATGCTGATGCGGAAGAGCCTGGCCAGCGCGTGGACCATCTTCACTGCATCCGCGTTGCGTCCCTGCTCGCACATCCAGGCTATGGAGTCCAACGTATTATAAAGGAAGTGGGGATTGATCTGGGCCTGAAGGGCCTTGAGCTCGGTCTTACGCAGGTTAATTTCCTCCTCCCGCACCGTGGTCATCAGCTGCTGAATGCGCAGCACCATGTGCCCAAAGGAGTCGGACAGCTCCTGCACCTCCCGGGTTCCCCCCACAGGACGGTAGGTAAAGTGGTCGGCGTCGGTCTCAAAACTCTCCATGGCGGCAGCCAGCCCCCGCAGGGGCCGCCCCAGCATATGGGACAGCAGCCAGCTGGTGAGCAGCGCGGCGGCCAGCAGCAGCACGGCCAGCAGAATGGACAGCCGGATCATCTCCCGGACGTTGCGGTTGACCAGCTCGTCCACATAGCTCACGCCCACAATCCGCCAGTCGCTGCCCTCCACGCTGGTGATGGAGTAGATCACCGTGTCGTCGGCGTAGGCCCCGTCCTCCAGAGAGGCCAGGGCCTGGGTGTTTTCTGCTTTCAGGCCGGAATAGAGCAGCTGCTGCTGGGGGTGATAGACGATATTCCCCATCTGGTCCATCAAAAAGCAGTATCCCCGCTGTCCAATGCTCACATTGCTGATGTAGCTGGAGATACTGGAAAAGCTCAGATCCAGGGACACCCACGCCGCTTCCCCCTCCTGTTCCAGGGGGGCGGTCATGGTGACCACCCAGGGGTAATAGCCCTCGAAGATGGTCTCCACATGGGGGGCGGACATATATGGAGCCTGGGAGGCACGGGCTGCCTCTAAATCAAAGGAGAGATTCTGGAAAATAGTCTCCCTGGGCTCCCGGCCCGGCGACCAGCAATCCAACAGCTCCCCTTCCCGGGAGTAGCTGGTCACCGCAATCACATCGGGACGGAACTTCAAAAAGGCGGCCAGCAGCTCATCCCGTCCCTGGGCGTCCTCCCACATGGACTGCTCCACCAGCTCCATGGCCTGGTCCATGTCTTCCAGATAGTCTCCCACGGTGTTGGACACCTGGGCCACGGCCTGGGTGGTGCTGGTCTGGGCGCTTTGCACCATGGCACTGCGGTAGCGGTCCAGGAAGATGGCAATGCAGCAAAACAGCATAATGGCCACCACGCCCACCACCATGGACACCAGGATGGTGGTGGTGCGCAGGCCGGTGCGGCCTCTTCCGGTCTTCACATCCCTTCACCCGCCTTTTCCTGCTCCACCCGGCGGCGCATGGCGTTGGGGGACTCGCCGCAGTACTTTTTAAAGCAGTAGCTGAAGTAGTGCTGATCGGTATAGCCGCAGCGCTGGGAAATCTCCTGCACCTTCAGGGAGGAGTTGCACACCATCTCCCGGGCCGCCTCCATGCGCTTGCGGATGAGAATATTAATAAAGGTTTCCCCGGCGTACTTTTTGATGCAGGCGCTGAGGTGGTTGGGGCTCACATCCAGCATGCCGCTCAGGGACACCAGGGACAAGCTGGCATCCATATAGTACTGGTCCAGCGTCTCCAGGGCCCGTTTGCACAGCAGGCTCCCTCCCTTGACCGCCGGGGAGAGGTCGCTGATAAACTGGGCTCCCCCTTCATTTTTATCCCCCTGGCGCAGGGCCTCCATGGCCTCCCGGTAGCCGTCGTGAAGGGAGGTGAGGGTCTTGGCCATGCGGCTGACGCCGATGCGGCAGCGCTTGCCCAACACACGCCGGGCCATCTGGGGGATCTCATCGGTCAAAATATGCAGGTACTCGTCAAAGTCCGAAGGATTGCCCATCAGCACGGAAATGACCTTCCCGGAGGCAAAAAAGCTCACCCCCCGCAGGTATTTCAGGGCCAGCCGGTCCACCGACGCGGCAAAGGAGGGGGCCGTCTCATTGGCGCCGTCCTCCCCCAGCAGGGTGGACACCATCACCGTATAGCAGGGCTTGTCCTCCTTGTCCCGCAAAAGGCCGCACTGGCGGGCGTACTCCTCCGCCTGGGCCTCCCCCTCGGGCTCAGCGTAGTCATCCAGCACCAGGGGCATCAGCATGGCCGCCCGCAGATCCTGGCGCTGGGGGGCGGGGGCCGTCTGCCAGAACATGGCAAACTGGGCGTCGATCTTCTGGCGGATGGTACGCAGCTCCTCGCCCAATCCCTCCAGCGTCAGGGGCTTGAGCATGTAGCTGATGATATTATACTGGATCGCCTGTTTGGCGTATTTAAAATCATCGTAGCCGCTTAAAAACGCGATATTGGTGGCCGGGCGCACCTCCCGCACCTGGCGGGCCAGCTCGATGCCGGAAATAAAGGGCATACGGATGTCGGTCAGCAGCAGGTCAGGCTCATACTTTTCCACCATCTGCAGGGCATCCAGCCCGTTGCTGGCTCCCCCCACCAGGCAGAATCCGTAGTCCTCCCAGGGGATCATGGTACACACTGCCTCGCGCAGCTCGTCCTCATCATCGGCGACCACAACGGTATACAAGCTCTTCTGGGCCATGTCAGCACCTTCCTTTCCCGGAGAAGGGCGGGATGTGTATTCTCCGGAGGTGTTTTTCCTATTATAACAGATTCTCATGGTCCGCTCAAATGTTTCTTGCCGCCCCGTTTTGGCAGCGAACCCACCGGTTTTTCCCAGCGTTCTGTCTCTTTTTCCCCGGTCTCCCATTTACACGGCAGCGTGCCCTGTGGCATAATGAAGCTGCGGCGCAATCTGCACCGGTTTTCCGCTTTTTATTGCACAAGGAGGCATTATTATGGCCTATATTGTCCCTCTTACCGACCTCTCGGCCCCCCAGCTGGCCCCCTATACAGGACTGACCCACGCCCAGCTGCGCAGCCGCCGGGATCCCGGGCAGGGCATGCTCATTGCCGAGAGCATCAACGTGGTCTCCAGCGCCCTGGACGCCGGCTGCCAGCCCCTCTCCCTGCTCATGGAGCAGCGGCAGCTGAGCGCCCTCCCCCCGGCCTTCCTCAGCCGCTTTGGCGACGACGTGCCCATCTACACCGCCCCCAGGGAACGGCTCGCCCAGCTCACCGGCTACGAGCTTACCCGGGGCATTCTGTGCGCCATGAGGCTCCCCTCCCTCCCCGCTCCCCAGGCGCTTTGCCGCAGCGCCCGGCGGCTGGTGGTGCTGGACAACATTACCGACGCCACCAATGTAGGGGCTATTTTCCGCTCCGCCGCCGCTTTGGGCATGGACGCGGTTTTGGTCACCCCCTCCTGCTGCGACCCCTTCTACCGCCGCTGCCTGCGGGTGAGCATGGGTACGGTCTTTCAAATTCCCTGGGCCTGGACGGGAAACGACTCCTCCCAGTGGCCCCAGCCCGGGCTGTCCCAACTCAAAGAGCAGGGCTTTCAGACCGTAGCCATGGCCCTTAACCACCGCTCCATCCCCATTGACCACCCGGCCCTGGCCCAAGCGGACAAGCTGGCCATCATTCTGGGCTCTGAGGGACGGGGGCTGAGCGAGCAGACCATTTCCATGTGCGACTATGTAGCCCGTATTCCCATGTACCACGGGGTGGACTCTCTCAACGTGGCCGCCGCCGGGGCGGTGATCTTCTGGCAGCTCCGGCCCCGGTAAGGCGGGATACCGCCCCTAAGGAAGCGGCAGGACACCTTGTCCCATTTATGTCTCTGCCATGCATAAATTTTCAGGGAAATTTTAGTTTTGTTAACTTTGGATAATGCAGTTTGACACATGGTGTATTAAACTGTATCCTGTAATCTTGTAAGAACAGGGCTGTCCCACGGGACAAAATGAACCCCCTGTTTTTTACGGTAAGGAGGAGAACTCATGAAGAAAAAGTTATTGGCATATCTTATGGCTGTGTCAATGCTGCTGACGCTGCTGCCTGTATCGGCGTTGGCAGCTGGCGCAGAAAAGTCTGCCCCCGCCGTTCAAATCGTACAGGACACTGACACCTGGTACGATGATGCAAGCCGCACATTTATGACCAAAAGCTCCTATTGGCGCGATGTGGTCAGCGAGCAGCCCGCCGGCTATACGGTGGATGCAGAAAACAAAACCGTGACCATCGCCAGCGCCGACGCTCTGGCCTGGTGGGCCAAGCAGGTCAATGCCGGAACCAGCTTTGCCGATTATACCGTTTCTATCACCGACGATCTGGATATGTCCGCCCATTACTGGACCCCCATGTGCACGGGCACTGTGACAGTAAGCGACGGCAAGTACAGTGTCGCTGCCAACGACGTGCTGGACGGCACCGTGATTGACGGCAACGGCCACAGCATCACCGGTCTTGCCACCTCTACCGGCCTGCGCGGTCCCAATGAGGGCAGCAGCCCCGGTGATGGACAAAACTGCTACTACTACGCGGGCTTTATCGGCTATAACGCCTGTAACCTGACCATTGAGGATTTGTCCTTCAGCAAAGCACAAATTGCCATCTTTGATCCTTTTGACCAAGTTGTACACCAAAACGGAAGCAGCTCCGTAGCTGTAGTGGTTGGAGCTCAGACCGGCGGCAGCCTGACCCTGCGCAATGTCGATGTAGATGCTGCCAAGACCCTGGCCATGCAGAAAACTGCCGCTTTTATTGGAAATCTGACGGGCAGCGCCACTTTGGCTGTGGAGAAATGCACCATTACCAACAGCACCTTCTCCGCCTATTTTATGGTCGCCCCCATTGTCAGCTACGCCAACCGGACAAACGTAAGCGTCGACGGCATCCAGCTGGCAAATAACACGGTCCAGGTTGTGGAGCAGTCCTCTCAGGATTACCGGTATGACGCAGAACTGGACGCGGAGTACTGGATCGACGTATACGACTGCGATGGCGACAATGTCGCAGAAACCGGCCATGACCTGAACGCCTGCGCCACTGCTCTGTTCTGGTCCGAGCGCAAGGTGATCGTGAAAGATCCCGAAACCTGGCTGATGGGCGCTCCCTTGCAGCTCGTGGCCGAGGTAAACGGCTATCAGTATGACTCCCTTGCCGGCGCCATCGCCGCTGCAGGTAACGGCGACACGGTGACGCTGCTGAAAGATGTTGTTTTAAATCAAGGTATAGATGTTGATGAGGAAATTACTCTTGAACTGAATGGCAAAACTATTTCTGCCACAAATACCCCCCAATATACAGGTGATTATCTGTTGGCAGTAAAGCGCGGCGGTAAGCTGACTGTAAACGACAGCAGCACGGAACAAACCGGCGCGATTATAGCAACGGACCTGCCAAGCGTGATGGTAGGAATTAAGCTCACCGTATTAGGTGAAGACGCACAAGGCACCCCTGCAGCCTTAATTATCAACGGTGGTACCATTTCAGGTTATTACTATGGAATTTCTGGAAATGGTACTCGGCACGGCACGGAAGTAACGATCAACGGCGGAACTATTTCGGGTCCTAATGGAACCGGAATTTACCACCCTCAGGACGGTACCCTCACCATTAATGGCGGCGACATCAACGGAGTCGATACCGCTGTAGAAATCCGTTCTGGCAATCTAATTGTAACTGGTGGCACGCTAAGCTCCAGTGCGTCCCAGTTCCAGTGTAACCCGAACGGAAACGGAACTACTACTTCCGGCGCTGCGCTTGCTATTTCCCAGCACACCACTAAAAAAGATATCAGTGTTTGGATTAGCGGCGGTACTTTTAGCGGAATTAAAGCGCTGAACGAATCTAACCCCCATGAAAATGATCCCACTCCTCAGGTTGAATTGTCTATCAGCGACGGTACTTTTAACGGTGAAGTGACAACAGCAGACGTAGATAACTTCATCACCGGCGGCACCTTTGCCGATAAGCCCGACGACTCCTATCTGGGCACCGGCCTGACCTTTACGGCCGAGGACGTGACCAACGGCCCCTGGACCGTCACCCCCGCCGACGGCATGACCGCTTCCGTGGACAGCACCCCCGACGCCAGCGGCACCGCAACCGCTGAGGTGGGCGGCACCTTTATCCCCGCAACTGGTGGAACGGACCAAAACGGCAACAATGTAGATGCCACCTCCACCACCATTTCCATCGACGCCACCACCTCTGACAGTACTCTCAGCGCCTCTGTCACTAAGGTGACCATTCTGCCCGCCTCCCTCACCTCCGTACAGGAGGCCGAGGCCATTCAGAACGTGGAAATTGCCACTGACGTGGGCAAGGTAACCCTGACCAAGGCCGCAGTTTCCGGCGAAGATCCCGCCCCTGTCACCCTGACCATTTCCAAGGCCGGGTTTGATGACTTCACCGGTACTGGCGACATCATCCCCGGCGTGACCATTACCGCCACCGCCAACGGCCAGGATGTTTTCTCCGACAAGGCTACCGAGAACCCCATCACCGTCTCCGTCCCCGTCCCCAGCAGCGTGGACACCGACACCGTTCAGGTCTATTACCTGGGCGCCACCGGCCCCGAGCTGATTGACTCCGAGGTGGAAAGCGGCAATCTGGTGTGGGATGTGACCCACTTCTCCAACTATGCCTTTGCCTCCGGCTACGAGGCGGCGGTCACCTCCGGCACTGACACCGTATTCTACTATTCCCTCCAGTCCGCCATCACCGCGGCCAATGTGGACGGCAGCTATGTCACCCTTCTGAAGGACATTGATCTTACCAGCAATACCAACGCCAGCCTCATCACCGTCCCTTCAGGCCGTGACATCACCATTAACTGCACCGGCAAACAGTTCACCATCACCGGCAGTTATACCTACACCAACGCGGATGACGGCAAGACCATCGGCCTGTTCACCGTAGGCAGCGGCTCCACCGTCACCCTGGACAATGTGGGCCTGGAGCTGACCGGCAACAACAAGGGCACTACCGCTGACGGCGGCGCCAACATCTATATGGGCACCGGCATTTTGCTCAGTCCCAACAGCGACCTGAAGATTATCAACGGCTCCGATGTTCAGCTGAACACCCTCAGCCGCGGCCTTGTCTCCGGCACTGAAGGAACTCAGGTCCTGGTGGATGGCTCCAAGCTCACCGTGGACGGCACCTCCGGCAACGGCTCCAATGGCGGCGACTGGACCATTCAGAACGACTCTGAGGTTCAGTTCCTGAACAACGGCAACCATGGTCTCAGCGTGGAATCGCTGAACGTTTCCGCCTCTACGGTTGACGTGGACAATGCTGGCTACACCGGCATCTATGCCAGTGAAATTAACCTAAGCAATGCCACCGTTACCGTTACGGACAGCGCTCGGAGTACTTCCATCCCCGATGCCTATCAAAATAAGGGCGCGGTACAGCTGAAGCAGTCCGGCACCCCCAGCCTGTCCCTGGCCAACGGCTCCACCCTGACCCTTTCCGGCAACGGGAACGCCGAGGGCGGCAAGCAGCTGGTCTATCTGGGTGATGCCTCTGTGGCGGTCAGCTCTGACTCCAGCGTTGACGCCGATCTGGACGGCGGCAGCAATACCTATGTGGTCACCGTCAAGGACGGGGATACGCTTGTCGATCAGCAGACTGTAGCGCCCAACGGAAGCTACCGCCTGCCCGCCGCTCCCACCGCCGCTGAGGGCTTTACCTTCAAGGGCTGGGTCAAGGACGGCGACACCACTACGTTCTACCCCGCAGGACATTCTGTGACCATCACCGATAACACCAACTTTACCGCCAAATGGGAAGCTAACCCCACCACCCCCGGCGATGATGACACGCCTTCCCAGCCCTCCGGCGGCGATTCTTCCAATGATTACTTTATTGACACCGGCTACAGCAAGTACGGCAAGGTCACCGCTTACCCCGGCTGGGCCGAGGCCGGCGACACCGTCAAGCTCACCGTCAAGCCCAACAGCGGCTATGAGCTCAGCGAGCTGTCCGTTACCTCCAGCGGCAAGAGCGTAAAGCTCACTGCCGTGGGTGAGAACCAGTTCACCTTCACCATGCCTTCCGGCACGGTCTCCGTGGAAGCCACCTTTACCGCTTCCAACACCCCCGCTCCCGTGATTCCCTCCACCGGCTTTGTGGATGTGAGCGCCAGCGCCTGGTACTACAACGCCGTTAACTATGTAGTGGACGAGGGTATCATGTCCGGCACCGGCGCCAACACCTTTGAGCCCAACACCACTCTGACCCGCGCCATGGTGGCCCAGATGCTCTACGCCATGTCCGGCAAGCCCAACCAGGGTTCCAACACCTTCGGCGATGTGGACAGCAGCGCCTGGTACGCCGATGCGGTGGCCTGGGTCAGCTACAAGGGCGTGATGACCGGTTACGGCGAGGGCCGCTTTGCCCCCAACACCCCCGTCACCCGGGAGCAGATGGCCCTGATCCTCTACAACTACGCCAAGCTCCAGGGCTATGACACCGACGCCTCCAGCAGCCTGTCCTCCTTTGCCGACGGCGCCAGCGTCTCCTCCTGGGCCCAGCAGGCTATGTCCTGGGCCGTGGCGCAGGGCCTGTTCTCTGGCCGGGACGGCAATATGCTCACCCCTGCCGGAACTGCTACCCGCGCTGAGATCGCCCAGATCTTCATGCAGTTCTGCAAAAACGTAGCCGAATAAGTAAGAATCCCTTTTCTATGGCCGGCAGCCCATTGGACTGCCGGCCATATTCCATTTTTTAGCTGTGCAGCATTGCGCCTCCCGGCAGATAATGGTACAATACCCCTGATAATGATTGACTGCCCGGTTCAAAGGGCCGCATTGATACCTAGGAGGAGAGAGAAATGAGATTCCTTCACACCAAACTCACCAGTTTATCTGCCGCTCTGGCTATTGTCTTGTCCCTGCCCTGCACTCCTGCACTGGCTGCCGATTCTTCTGCCCCCGCAGGGGAGGGGGCTCCCCTTTCCACCTCTGAAACCGCCTGTTTCATCAACATCCAGAGCAGCCAACACGGCCGCATCACCGCATCGCCCGATCCCGTACACCTTCTGGACACGGTGACCCTGACCGCCATCCCCGACAGCGGCTATAAGCTGGATGAGATCATTGCCACCTCCAGCCTGGAGCGGAACATCCGCCTCACCGCCGCAGGCAACAACCAGTATACCTTTATTATGCCTGCCGGTACCGTCACCATAAAGGCCTTCTTTATTCCCCAGACCATTTCCACCGAAGAAATTTCCTTTGCCGACGTCAGTGACTCGGCCTGGTACGCCGATGCGGTAACCTATGTGGCTTCCAACGGTATCATGTCGGGCACTGGAGCGGATACCTTCTCCCCCGACGAGCCCCTTACCCGTGCCATGACCGCGCAGATTCTCTACGCCCTTGAGGGCAAGCCCAACATCGGCTCCATCAACTACGGCGATGTGACCTACGATGACTGGTACTGCAACGCGGTGGCCTGGGCCAGCGACAAGTGGATCATGACCGGTTATGGAGAAGGCCGCTTTATGCCCAACAATCTCATTACCCGGGAGCAGGTGGCGCTCACCCTGCTGAATTACGCCAACCTTCATGAATACGACATCCGGGCTGCCGGAGACCTCACCGCCTTTTCTGACGGCGACAGCGTCTCTTCCTGGGCCCGGCAGGCCATGACCTGGGCCGTAGGGGCGGGAATTCTCTCCGCCCGGGAGGACAACCTCCTGGAACCCGGCCAGCCCGCCACCCGGGCGGAAATTGCCCAGAGCCTGATGCAGTTGTGCCAGGTTGTGGCAAAGTAAATTGTTTATAGAAAAGACCCGGACGCATTGCATCATGCGTCCGGGTCTTTTTTCTTGTACAGCCAGGCTGCGTTCTTATTCGCCCACGGGAATCTGAAGGTTTCGCTCCCGGTACTCCGTGGGGGTACAGCCAATGCGTTTGACAAACATGTTGGTGAAATGGGTTGGGTTGTCATAGCCCACCAGCTGGGCAATTTCGGCCACCGACTGCTTGGATTTCAACAGATATTCCGTGGCATAGGTGATCCGGCAGTAGATGAGATAGTCGATGGGAGACATATCATAGGCCTTTTTAAACATCCGGCTGAGGTGGGAGGTGCTGATGTTGAACTTTTTGGACAGCGCCTCCAGGGTAATCTTCTCCCGATGGTTACGCTGGATATATTCCCGCACCTGGCTCATGAAATATTGGGACGCCAGCTGAAGGGAGGTGGCCTCCTTGTCAAACAGGGTGCGCACCAGCTGCAAAAGACTCAGGCAGACGGACTGGAACACCTCGTCCACATAGCCTCCGTTGGTGCGGTGGATGCTAAAGAGCATATGGATGGAGCTGTGGATGTAGCTGGCACATTTTTCCCCCGACGTCACCGCACAGCCCAGGGCGCTGAAAAACTTCAGCAGTTCCCCTTCTCCTGCGCTTTTAAAGCGCAGGGTATAATACTGCACGCTGGAATTGCCATCCATCACATAGCGGTGAGAGGTATCGGCGGGAACAATGGTGATGGAATTCTCCTGAATGGGCAGGAACTGCTCGTTGACCTCCAGCTGTCCCTTCCCCCGGACAATAAATCCTACCTCATATTCCCCGGTGTGTTCATGGCCCGGATAGGTCCAAAAAGGCAGGTTGTCCACATAGGACATGTGGGTAATTTCCAAAAACGGCGGGTACCGGTAGGGGTTGTCCCGTTTTGTTTTATAGTCGTATACCCACATAGTGCGCTCCTTCCCAGCCCCACTTTACAGGCCGCGATTTCTCTCCTATGACCAGCACAGCCGGGCTCCCCATATCTCCGGAAGTCCCTCTTTCCCCCCGGCAGCCGCGCTGCGTCTGGGCCTATTATACCAAAACATCCCCAACTTCTCAAGAAATCTTTCCATAGCTTTATTCATTTTAACGCACTCCCAGGGGTCATACAGGGGCGTTTTTGACGGATTTGATAAAATAATCCGGGCCAATGGCAAGATAATTTGTTCACATCCAAAAAAAGGCCCTGTTTCTCCGGAAAATCCCCCTTTTTTTGATAAGATTCTTTTTCACCCTGGCAGGATACTCCGTTGAATGTACTTTATTTTAGCAATAAAATAAAGACACAATACGGCAGGGAACTTCCTCCCTGCACATAACATCCCATCAAAGGAGGCAGAACTATGTACTCTGTAACCAGGGAGGAGGTGCTGCGCACCATCCCCGGCAGCGAGCACATTCCAAGAAGCACCGATCTCAGCGGCTTTTCCCGCTCCTACCTGGATGTGCCCTTTTCCGACCGCTCAAAAGCCCTCCGCCTCAATCTGGTTCTCCCCAATGAGGGCGACGGCCCCTTCCCCCTTGTGGTGTTTATCCACGGCGGCGGCTGGCTGACCGGAGATAAGAACCATGTGCAGACCCAGTCGGTCTACCGGCTGCTCTACGCGGGCTACGCCGTGTGCTGCATCAACTACCGCCTGTCCGACGAGGCCAAGTGGCCCCTCCCCCTCCACGACTGCAAGGCGGCCATCCGCTTCCTGCGGGCCAACGCTCAGCGTTTTAATCTGGACACGGAGCGCATCGGCCTGGTAGGCAACTCCGCCGGCGGCCATCTGGCCGCCCTTATGGGCACTACCAACGGCCAGAAGGAATATGAGGATCTCACCATGGGCTGCGGGGAGTACTCCAGCGACGTACAGGCTGTGTTCGTCTGGTTCGGCGTGTACGACTTCCAAAACTGGGAGGCCGACTGCAAAAAGGCCTACCCCGACCGCCCCTTCCCCCAGGAAGTCAGCGCAGAGACCTATTTCTTCGGCCATACCCTCAACGAGTGTCCCCAGCGCATTGCCGACGCCAGCCCCATCTGCCACCTGGACGAGAACACCGTCCCCTTCTATGTCCAGCACGGCACCGGTGACCACGCCGTCCCCTATTATCAGTGCCAGCGCTTTTACGACCGCTATGTTCAGCTGCTGGGCAAGGACAACATCACCATCAAGCTGTTTGACGGGGCGGAGCACTCCGACCCGGTCTACAAGACAGACGAGAACGTATTTGAGGTTGTCCGATTCTTTGACAAATATATCCGGCAGATCCCTCGCCGCGACTACTTCCCCCTGGGTACCCTCGGCGATTATGATACGGTGGTGTGACCGTTTCCTTCAAACTTGAAAAAGGAGGAACTCTCTATGGAAGAAAAAAAGGATTTCCTGGATGAACTGGCCCAGAACTGCATGGCTGCCACCATTATCATTGCCTCAGTTCTGACCCTCCTGGGCATGGTGCTCCAGTTTGTCTCCCCGGAAGCTCAGACCCTGGTAACCCAGCTGTCCTACTACGCCTACGGCTGGACCGTATTCCTCGCCCTCGGCCCCACGGTCAAGCGCAGCATGTTTATGCGCATTGACCTGGTCGCCAACCACTACCCCAAGGCTCTTCAGACCGCGTTGAAGGTCATCTCCGACGTTATCCTCTTCCTGCTCATGGTTCTTCTGTGCGTACTGGGCATCCAGAACCTGCTCTCCGCCATCTCCACCGGCGCCGTTAACGCCAGCGCTCCGGTGATTCCTCTGGCCCTGGCCTATGCCGCCCCTGTGGTGGGCTATGCCCTGGGCATTATCGCGTACATCACCAGACTGTTTAACGCTAAGAAGGGAGGCCAGACCAAATGACTGCTGTGTTTCTGATTTTATTCTTCGGCGGCCTCATTCTGCTGGCCTTCCCCATTGCCACCACCATTCTTGTCTCTACCGCCAGCATCCCCCTTCTGGGCGGAGCGGACGCCCCTCTGGCCTGGAACCAGCTGTTCACCGAGTCCATCAACGGCGCGGTGGCCAACAACGTGGGTCTGACCATCGTGCTGTTCATGATTGCCGGTGAGTTTATGGCCAAGGGCAAGCTGACCGAAAAGATTTTCGACACCTTTGCCTACTTCTTTGGCAAGAACAAGGGCTTTATGCCCATCATCTCCATCGCCACCTGTATGTTCTACGGCGCCATCTCCGGCTCCGGTCCCGCTACCACCGCCGCGGTGGGTGCCATGTGTTACCCCATGCTCATCCGCATGGGCTATGACAAGTTCTTCAGCGCCAGCATCCTGGTTTCCGCCGGCTGTCTGGGCATGGTCATCCCCCCCAGCGTCCCCCTGACGGGTGCTGCCGGTCTGGCCGGCGGCCTGGATCTGGTTCCCCTGTATCAGATTGCCGCTGTGGGCGGCGTGTGCGCCGGGCTTCTGCTCATCGTCTACGCCTACATCCACTGCCGTGTGAAGGGCGACGGCAATCAGGCCCTGATTAACGAGTCCGTGGACAACCTGCGCAAGCAGAGCTTCGGCTCCCTGCTCAAGGACAGCATCTGGGCCCTGATGACCCCCGTGCTCATTCTGGGCACCATCTTCAGCGGCATCGCTGACACCGCCCAGGCCGCTGTGCTGAGCCTGGTCTATTCCATCCTGGTGGCTGTGTTCATCTACCACACCATCAAGCCCGAGGAAATCATCCCCATGTTCCGCCGCTGCATCCTCAATGCCGCCCCCCTGTGCTTCCTCATTGCCCTGTCCAACGTGTTCTCCGCCGGTATGAAGGCTCTGAACATCCCCGCCACCCTGGCCAACGCCCTCATTAACTCCGGCGTGTCCAGCAGCGTGCTGATTCTTCTGGTACTGGGCTGCATGCTCCTGCTGGGCTCCTTCATGGACTGCGGCGCCGCCATGGCCATTCTGGTTCCTCTCTTTGCTCCGGTGATCATCAGCTTTGGTCTGGATCCCTACACCTCCATTGTGGCCATCATCATGTGCCAGGCCGTAGGCCTGTGCAGCCCTCTGTGCGGACTGTGCCTGTTTGTGCTGTGCCCCATTGTGGGGTGCACCATCGGCCAGCTGGGCAAGCACGTCATCAAGCTCAGCGCGCTGATCGTGCTGGTGTCGGTGATCATCGTCCTCTTCCCCGGCCTGTTTACCTGGGCAACCTCCGGTGCGGTCATTCCTACCCTCTAAGATCGCTGCCGTTACTTCCTCTCTTTTTTCCTTTTTTAAAATCGGCGAAGGATCCACGGTTCCTTCGCCGATTTTACGCTTTCCTTCCTATCCCCGGAACTCTTTATCATTGCCGCACTGATTTTCTAAATTCTTTCTATGGAGCAATTTAAATCTTGTATTGGATTTCCGCGGATGATCTTACTATGATAAACACGTCTTACATGCTGGGAACTCTGGGACTTTTTCACTTTTTCCATCACGAGGAGGATTATTATGCCAATTGGAATTACCACTGACGTTGCCGTCACCTTTGCAGGCGCGGTTCTGGGTTGCATCCTGGGCTCGCGCCTGTCCGAACGCTGGAAATCCATGCTCAACAACACCCTGGGCATTGCCGCAATGGTCATGGGCATTGTGCTGGTGCTGCGGGTACACACCCTGTCGGCCGCCGTGCTGGCCCTGATGGTGGGAGCCGTTGTGGGCGAAGCCCTTCAGGTGGAGCAGCGGGTCAACGTAGCCGCCACCGCCGTCACCGCAAAAATTATGAGCGGCACCAACGCCGACGAGGCCTTTCTGGCCCAGGTCAGCGCCGCCCTGGTGCTCTTCTGCTGCGGCGGCACCGGGTGGTACGGCGCTTTGAACGAGGGACTCACCGGCGACGGGAGCATTCTTATCACCAAGGCCATCCTGGACGGCATCACCGCCTGCATCTTTGCCGCCCTGCTGGGAAAGATCGTGCTGTGCCTGTGCGTGCCCCAGCTGGCGGTGTACCTGTGCCTGTTCGCCCTGTCCGGCCTGGTCTCCCCCTACATTACTGCTGAAATGATCGCCGACTTCTCCGCTGTGGGCGGCATCATTACCCTGGTGGCCGGACTGCGGCTGGCCAGGATAAAAACCGACATGAAGGTTTTGAACCTCCTGCCCGGTCTGATTCTGGCCTTCTTTATCTCCGCGGCCTGGACCGCCCTGATCGGTTAACCCCATCCCCTCTCCGCACTGCCGCGGAGAGGGGATTTTTTCTGCGTCTTGGAACCAGAGGGCAAACATGGTATGCTATTGTCACAACTTGGACACAACCATACGCTACACTGTCCATGAAAGGAGGGGATCATATGGATCGGATACTAATCGTGGAGGATGAGCCGCGTCTGCGGGACATCGTCCAGGACTATTTCTCTGCCCACGGCCTGGAGTGCGACCTGGCCCGGGACGGGGAGGAGGCCCTGGATCTTCTGCGGGACCACGACTACGACGCCATCCTCCTGGACATTCTCATGCCCCACCTGGACGGCTTTGGGGTGTGCCGGGCGGTGCGGGAAACAAGCGCCGTCCCCATCCTCTTTCTCACCGCCCTGGGGGGCGAGGAGGACATGCTCCAGGGCTACGCCCTGGGGTGTGACGACTATGTGACCAAGCCCTTCTCCCTGGCGGTGCTGCTGGCCAAAACCCAGGCCCTCATCCGCCGCAGCCGGGGCACAGGAGCGGCGGGAGTTCTCTCCTGGGGTGCCATTACCCTCAACCCCCGCAGCCGCCTTTGTACCTCCGGCGGGCAGGACGTGAAGCTCTCCCCCCGGGAATATGACCTTCTCCTGTGCCTTATGCGAAACCGGGGGCAGGTGCTTACCCGGGAACAGCTGCTGGACAAGGTGTGGGGCCTGGACTTTGAAGGGGACGGCCGGGCGGTGGACGCCCGGATCCGCAGCCTGCGCGCCGCCCTGGGAGAGGCGGGCGGACAGATCAAAACGGTATTCAAGGCCGGTTACCGGCTGGAGGAGGTGTGAGCATGAACCAAACTCGGCCCAGAAAGCTGCGCTGGCGCCTGGCAGTGCCCCTTACCATAGCCTTTGCCCTGCTGTGGCTGGGAACTATGGCTTTGCTTACCAATTTTGCCTGTGAAAAGCTGGAACAGACCATGTCCATCCAATACTCCTCCGCCCGTAGGGAGATGGAGGAACAGTGGGAATTTTATGAAAACAACCTGGCCAATGGCCTGGGGGCCTACGCCGATCATATTTTGACCTACAACCTCAGCGCCAACTCCATGTACCTCACCGACATTGCCGAAGGGGGCATGGCCTTTCTCATCCGGGACGATGTTGGCAAGGAAATCCGCAGCCAGCTGGCCTACGGCTACGGCCACGAGGCCGGGGTAGACCAGGGGCAGCGGTGGCACCTCTATTTTGACGGCGGCCTGGACGATGCAGGGCAGCTCCAGCTGGCCCGCTGGATCGTGGAGCACCGGAACTGGGACTGGGCGTTCTCCCTCTATCCCCTGGACAGCTGGTGGGGAGAGACGGTAGAAGCAGATGAGAGCGATCTGAGAAACTTTGACGGCACCTATGCCCGGGTGACGGGCATTGAACTGCCCGGCTATGCCGTGGACGTGCAGAAGATTGAGCTTGTTCACCCCGACGGCAGCGTGGAAACCATGGTGGAGACCAGTGCCCAGGGGGACAACTCCATCACTCTGGAGTTTCGGTTTATGCGGGTGAGCAGCATCCTGCTCCCCTCCTATGGCAGCAACGGAGACGGCCCCATTGACATGGAGCTGCGCCTGCGTAACTTCCGGGAGGCCCAGGCCATCCTGGACCGGGAGGCGGCCGGCGATGGCCGACCTGTACAAACCAGCGGGGGACAGCTTTCCGGGATGACCAATGGAGAAAACGACTCCATGCGTCTGGTGGCCGGACAGTGCGACGTGTTCCGGGCCGCTCTGGAACAGCAGCGTCTTCTCTATCTCAGCACCTTCGTGCTCACCGTCCTGGTGGTCCTCATCCTCTCCGCCCACCTGTCCCGCAAGGTGACCACTCCTGTGGAGGAGCTGAGCCAGGAGACCCAGGAGGGCCGCTGCCGGGAGGACGGGCCGGTGCGGGAACTGAACGCCCTGGCCCGGACCTTCAACGCCGCCCAGGACCAGCTGGAGGGACAGCTCCAGCGGGAGCGGGCCTTTACCCGGGGGGCTGCCCACGAGCTGAAAACTCCCCTGGCCGTCCTGCGCACCCACGCGGAGGCCCTCCGGGAAGACATTGCCCCCCAGAAGCAGGAGCAGTATTTGGACATCATTCTGGAAGAGAGTGACCGCATGGCCAGGCTGGTAGGCAGCTTATTGGAGCTGAGCCGGCTGGAGGCCGGAGCGGAGCTTTGCCGGGAGCCCGTCGACCTGGCCGCTCTGGTGCGGGAGGTGTGGAGTCCCCTGTCCCTTTCCCTGGAGCAAAAGAACCTTACCCTCTCCCTGGAACTGGAGGACTGTACGGTGGAGGGAGACCGGGAGCGGCTGCGGGAGCTGGCGGACAACCTCTCCTCCAACGCCCTGCGCCACTGCACCCCCGGCGGACAGATTCAAGTCACACTGGAGCGGACAGAGAGAGAGGTCTGCCTCGCCGTGCAAAACGACGGCCTGTCCATCCCAGAGGAGGACCTCCCCCACCTCTTTGAGCCCTTCTACCGGGGGGACCGCTCCCGCAGTCGGGAAAGCGGTGGCACCGGCTTGGGCCTTGCCATTGTCCGGGCCGCAGCCCTGGCCCACGGGGGCAGCTGCCAGGCGGAAAACCGCCCCGGCGGCGTGGTATTCCGCGTCATACTCCCTTTGTAACGTCCTGCCCCCTTTCCCACAAACAGAACAGGAGCTTCCCCGGACGCACCATCCGGGGAAGCTCCTGTTTGCCGCCGCTTTTTGATGGACGGTTTCTATGGCTCGATTTAAATTTTGTATTGGATTTTGTTCTCCCCTTGGGCTATGATAAATTCATAAAACAAAACCAGGCCAATAGGGCCCTGCTGAACGATTGGGAGGTAATTTCATGAACAATTTACCCTCTTCCATTACCCTGTGCGAGGTCGGCCTCCGTGACGGCCTTCAGAACGAGAAAACCCTGCTCCCCACCGAAGAAAAGATTTCCCTGTTCCGCGGCCTGATTGATGCAGGCTTCAAGGTCATTGAGGTAGGCTCCTTCATGCACCCCAAGGCGGTTCCCCAGATGGCCGACACCGACGAGGTCTTCAAGGCCATCGGCCAGGTGCCCGGCGTGGAGCTGCGCGCCCTGATCCCCAACCTGCGGGGCGTTCAGCGGGCAGTGGACTGCGGCTGCAAGAAGGTTAAG
>CAUFAM010000003.1 GCA_959022875.1 uncultured Oscillospiraceae bacterium
CCATCTGGACGAAAAGGCCAGCTGCTTCAAGAAGATCATGCCCCGGGACTATGAGCGCATGATGCGCACCATCGCCGAATTTGAGGATCAGGGCATGGATCACGAGCAGGCCGAAATTGAGGCCTTCTACGCCAACACCAGAGAGTAAGGGGGAGAAACATCATGGGAAAAACCACTGGATTTTTGGATTATGCCCGGCAGAATAACCCTGCCGAGGCGCCCCAGGATCGCATTGAACATTGGAAGGAGTTCCACCCCCGGCTCTCCGAGGCGGACCGCCGGCAGCAGGGCGCCCGGTGCATGGACTGCGGCGTGCCCTTCTGCCAGTCGGGCATTCAGCTGGGCGGCGCCTACACCGGCTGCCCCCTGCACAACCTGGTGCCCGAGTGGAACGACCTTTTGTACCACGGCAGCCTGGCCCAGGCCCTGGAGCGGCTGCACAAAGCCAACAACTTCCCGGAATTTACCGGCCGGGTCTGCCCCGCCCTGTGCGAGGCGGCCTGTGTCTGCGGCCTTCACGGGGCCCCGGTCACCGTCAAGGACAACGAGCTGGGTATCGTAGAAGAGGGCTTCGCCCGGGGGCTTATCAAGCCCCGCATCCCCGCCCACCGCTCGGGCAAGCGGGTGGCCATCGTGGGCTCCGGCCCCGCAGGCCTGGCCGCCGCCGACCAGCTTAACCAGCGGGGACACCAGGTCACCGTCTTTGAGCGGGACGACCGGGTGGGCGGCCTGCTGACCTACGGCATTCCCACCATGAAGCTGGAAAAGAAGTATGTCCAGCGCCGGGTGGATCTGCTGGAGCAGGAGGGCATCACCTTTGTCACCGGCGCGGATGTGGGCCGGAACAAGAGCGTTCAGGAGCTGCTGGACGGCTTTGACGCGGTGCTCCTGTGCACCGGCGCCCGCCAGGCCCGGGACGTCACCGTCCCCGGCCGGGAGGCCAAGGGCGTGCACCTGGCCATGGAGTACCTCACCTCCGTGGGCCGCAGCTACTTAAACTCCAAGTTCAAGGACGGAGACTTTATCTCCGCCGCGGACAAGGACGTGATCGTGGTGGGCGGCGGCGACACGGGCAGCGACTGCATCGGCGTGGCCCTGCGCCAGGGCTGCCGGTCGGTACACCAGCTGGTGAAGTATCCCCGTCTGCCCGGCCAGCGCACCGGCTCCAACCGCTGGCCCGAATGGCCCAAGGTGGATCAGCTGGATTACAGCCATCAGGAGGCCATCGCTCACTTCGGCGAGGATCCCCGGATCTTCACCTCCACCGTCAAGGAGATCCTCATGGATGAGGAGGGCAAACTCCGGGCGGTGAAAATTGTCCGCCTGGAGGGCAAGCAGCGCGACCCCAACACCGGCAAGCTCATCATGACCGAGGTTCCCGGCTCTGAGGAGGAACTCCCCTGCCAGCTGCTGCTGGTGGCCATCGGTTTCCAGGGCCCGGAGAGCTATGTGTCCCAGGCCTTCGGGGTGGAGACTGACGCACGCACCAACCTGAAAACGGAGAACTACGCCACCAACGTCCCCGGTGTCTTTGCCGCGGGCGACGCCCGGCGGGGCCAGTCCCTGGTGGTGTGGGCCATTCAGGAGGGCCGCGCCGCCGCCCGGGAGGTAGACCGCTACCTCATGGGCTACACCTACCTGTAAACACACCGTTTTTCTTTCCTGCTCCGCCCGTCCTTCCGGGCGGGGCGGTTTTTTATTCCCAGCCCGGTCTTTATATCCTCTTCCTGGCCGCCGCTACGGGCCATCCCCTTACCTCCTCGCTGCACCTACCTGTCCCCCTTCCCTGTCTGTCGGCCTGCTGCCGCGCCGTATTCTCCGCTGCCCGCTCCGTCCGCCGTACCGCCTCTGGCCCGGCCAAACCCTGGGCGGCTCCCTTCGGCCTGCCTCCGCTTCCGGCCCGTGTTGTCCGCCCTTCGTTCTAACAAACGACGGCTGCCCCAGTCCACACAGAACTGGGGCAGCCGCCTTCTTCATCAACAGAGCCAGGGAAATGCTCCGGGGACCGCGTTATTCCACATCGTTCAGGGCCGCCAGGTTTTCCTCTCCGGTACGGACCTTTACCACCTTATCCACGCTGTACACAAAGATCTTGCCGTCGCCGATCTGGCCGGTGTACAACGCCTCCTTGGCCGCCTGAATGACCTTATCCACGGGAATATTGCCCACAATAACCTCTACCTTCACCTTGGGCAGCAGGGTGGCGTCCATCTCGACGCCGCGGTAGCGCTCTCCGGCGCCCTTCTGGATGCCGCAGCCCATCACCTGGGTGACGGTCATGCCGGTAACGCCGATGTCGTTCATGGCCTTCTTCAGCCGGTCGTAGTGGGACAGGCGGGAGATAATACTCACCTTGTAAATGCCCGTGGGCAGGGCCGGTGTAACCACAGGCTCGGAGGAGACCGGCGCGGGAACCGGAGCGCCGGGAACCTGTTCGCCCACACCCAGGTCGGTGTTGGCGTTGACATCCATAGTCATGGTGTTGGACACGTCCATAATGCTGAAGCCTGCATAGGCACTGGGCAGGCCGTGCTCACAGGCATCCAGGCCCAGGGTCTCCTCTTCCTCGGTCACCCGCAGGCCCACCGTGGCCTTGATGAGGGCAAAGGTAATGGTGATGGTCACCGCGGCCCAGGCACAGATGGCTCCAATACCCAGCAGCTGAATCAGCAGCAGATCCGTACCGCCGCCGTAGAAGAGGCCGGGCAGAGAGTCGTTGCCGGGAGCGGCTGTGGTGGCAAACAGACCCACGGCAATGGTGCCCCAGACGCCGTTGCACAAGTGTACGGCCACCGCGCCCACAGGGTCATCCACCCGCAGCTTATAGTCCAAAAACCACACGCCGAAGCACACCAGCAGTCCGGCCACCGCGCCGATGACGATGGCACCCAGGCAGTCGGTGACATCGCACCCGGCAGTAATGGCTACCAGGCCCGCCAGGGAGGCGTTGAGGCTCATGGACACGTCGGGCTTACCGTACTTCAGCCAGGTAAACACCATGCACACCACAGTGGCCACCGAGGGGGCGACGGTGGTGGTGAGGAAAATGGAGCCCAGCTGCTCCACCGACGTGGCAGCAGCGCCGTTAAAGCCGTACCAGCCCAGCCACAGGATGAAACAGCCCAGGCAGCCCAGAGGCAGGTTGTGGCCGGGGAAGGCGTTGACCTTGATCACCTTGCCCGCCTCATTGGTGACATATTTCCCAATCCGGGGGCCCAGCATGGCCGCCCCAACCAGGGCGCACAGTCCGCCCACCATGTGGATGGCCGCCGAACCGGCAAAGTCGTGAAACCCCATCTGGGACAGCCAGCCGCCGCCCCACACCCAGTGAGCTTCCACCGGGTAGATCACCGCGGAAATCACTGCGGAGTAGACACAGTAGGACAGGAATTTGGTCCGCTCCGCCATGGCACCGGATACAATGGTGGCCGTGGTGGCACAGAACACCAGGTTAAATACGAAGTTGGACCAGCCGAAGGAGTCATAGCTTGTAAAAATTGCAAGACTGGGCCGTCCCACCAGTCCCATCAGGTCCTCGCCCAGCAAAAGGCCAAAGCCGATGAGAATAAACATGGGGGTGCCGATACAGAAATCCATTAGATTTTTCATGAGAATGTTGCCCGTGTTTTTCGCCCGGGTAAACCCGGCCTCCACCATGGCAAATCCCGCCTGCATCCAGAAGACCAGCGCCGCTCCTATGAGAAACCAAACGCCAAAGATCAGGCTGTTGACGGAGGAAAGCATTTCTGCTGACATATCCATCTCTCCTTTTCAGAAAATTCAGCAATTCTTTCAGGCCCGCTCCTCCCCGTGGAGAAAAAGAAAAGGGCGCCGGAAATCATCCAGCGCCTTTGCTATGGGCAAATTATAGTTTGCAGGAAAGGAAAAATCAACTTGCAAAAACTCCAAAAATAATTTAATACAGTAGTTTGATTTATGTGGAAAGGGGAGAATTTTCTCCTCCCACACTCCCCCGCGAAATGGAAAAGCACCCTCCGGGGAGAATCCGGAGGGCGCTTTTCGGCGATCGGCCCATAAGGCTTTTCACCATATGAAGAAGGAATGAAGAGAATTGGCTCTATCAGGCTCTGCGGCTATTTGACGGCTTTGAGCAAACGTAAAATATCTTCCAGGGTGCGCTGGTAATAGACGGCACTCTTATGGGCGTACTCCCAAAAATCCTGGGCCGAGCGGTCAATGCTGAACATGGCGGTGACGCCCAGGTCATACCCTTCGGCCGCGTCCTCGGCAATGCCGCCCACCAGGGCCAGAAGGGGGATATTCCGGGGCTTGGTGCGCCCGGCAATGCCCGAGATGACCTTGCCGTGGACGCTCTGGCTGTCAATCCGGCCCTCGCCGGTGATAACCAGATCCGCCCCTTCCAGCATGGCGTCAAATCCAACGGTGTCCAGCACACTTTCAATGCCGGACTTCAGCTGTGCGCCCAGAAAGGCCACGCAGCCTCCGCCCATGCCTCCGGCAGCCCCTGCACCGGGCAGGTCGGCCACAGAGCGGTTCAGGCTGGTCTGAATGGCCTTGTCCAGCTTCCGCAGCCCCTGGTCCAGCCGCTCCACCAGGTCCTGGTCCGCCCCCTTCTGGGGCGCAAAAATATGGGCCGCTCCTCTGGGGCCGTAAAGAGGATTGTCCACGTCACACATAACGGTGATGGTGACCCCCTCCAGACGCTCCCGGGCCTGGGAGACGTCGATCTTGTGGATCTGATCCAGGGTCAGCCCCGTGGGAACAAACTCCTCCCCCTGGCGGTTATAGAACTTGACACCCAGGGCGGCGGCGCAGCCGCAGCCGCCGTCGTTGGTGGCGCTGCCGCCAAGGCCCAGGAGGATTTCCCGGCAGCCATGCTCCACCGCGTGGGCAATGAGCTGCCCCACGCCGTATGTGGTGGTCCGGGCGGGATCTCTCCGCTCGCCCACCATGGGAAGGCCCGCGGCGGCGGCCATTTCAATAATGGCGCACCCATCCTTGCGTCCGTAGCGGGCCTGAATGGGCTCCCCATAGGGGCCGGTCACGGCGGCCTTGACGCGCTGGGCTCCAATGGCCTCCACAAAGCAATCTACCGTCCCCTCTCCCCCATCTGCCACCGGGACCGTAAGAACCTGGCACTGGGGAAAGAACTTGGGGATGGACTCTCTGGCAATGCGGCAGATCTCCAGGCTGGAGATCGTACCCTTAAAGGAATCGGAAATGACAATACACTTTTTCATGCGCTTACTTGTTTACCACGTTGATGGGGGCTCCATCCAGATAGGCCTTCACATTGTCCACGGTGATGTCCATGATGCGCTGGCGGGCCTCCTTGGCGCCCCAGGACATGTGGGGGGTGATGAGGCAGTTGGGAGCGGCGAGCAGGGGGTTATCCTCCCGGATGGGCTCGGTGTACACCACGTCCAGACCGGCGGCGGCCAGCTTGCCCTCCTTCAGGGCCTGGGCCACGTCCTGCTCGTCAATGAGCTGGCCCCGGGAGTTGTTGATGAGAATGGCCCCGTCCTTCATCTTGGCAATGTTGGCCTTGTTGATGAGCTTCTCATTTTCCGCCGTCAGGTTGCAGTGGAGGAAAATGACATCAGACTGCTCCAGCAGGGTGTCCAGATCCACATACTGGGCAATGGCCTTGCCCGAGTCGTTGGGGTAGAGGTCATAGGCCAGCACGTTCATGCCCAGAGCCTTGGCGATCTTTCCGGTGGTCTGGCCGATGCGGCCAAAGCCGATGATGCCGGCGGTCTTGCCGTCCAGCTCAATGAGGGGATAGTCCCAATAGCACCAGTCGATATGGTTCTGCCACTTGCCCTCCCGGACCGTCTGAGCGTGGTGACCGATGTGGTGGCAGATCTCCAGCAGCAGGGCGATGGCATACTGTCCCACGCAGGCGGTGCCGTAGGTGGGGACGTTGCACACCAGAATCCCCTTTTCCTTGGCGTAGTTATAGTCAGCCACATTGTAACCCGTGGCCAGGAAAGCGATGAGTTTCAGGTTGGGGCACTTGTCCATGGTCTGTTTGGAAATGGGGGTCTTGTTGGTGATGACCACCTCGGCGTCCCCAATGCGCTGGGCGATGCCCGGGTCCTCCACATAGCTGGTGCGGTCGTATACCGTCAGCTCGCCCAGCTTACCCAGTTCCTCCCAGCTCAGATCGCCGGGGTTTTCGGTATATCCATCCAGAACAACAATTTTCATGCTTTCACTCCTTACACTGTGAATGCAAAACGGCAAATAAGCTGGGGCCTATTTGCCGTTTTACAGCTCTGTATCAAACTTTACAGCATTGCCTTGCAGGCGTCAACAATAGCCTCGACCGTAATGCCGTTTTTGGCCAGCAGACGCTCATAGGGAGCGGACTCGCCGAAGCAGTCGGGAATGCCGATGCGCTTGACCTTGCCGCAGCCCAGCTCGGCAGCAACCTCACACACGGCGATGCCCAGGCCGTTGATGATGTTGTGGTCCTCCACGGTGACCACACCCTTGCACTCCTTGAGCACCCGGGCCACCGCCTGGGTATCCAGGGGCTTAATGGTGTGCATGTCCAGCACAGTGGCCTGGATGCCCTCCTCAGCCAGCTGGTCACAGGCCTTCAGGGCCAGGGACATGATTTCACCGGTGGCGATGATAGCCACGTCCTTGCCGGTGCGGATCTCCTTGGCCTTGCCGATGACAAACTCCTCGTCCTCATCGTAGATGTCGGGCACCGCGTCGCGGGTAAAGCGCAGATACACAGGGCCGTAGTGATCGGCGGCCGGAGGAGAGCCGGGGACGGCCAGGGTCAGCATGGGGATCATGGCGCCGCCGATGGCCGCGTTGTTGCCCACCTCGGGGGCAATGGCGCCTTCGTAGGAGCCGGTACCAAACTTCTCAGGTTCCTTGCTGGTCTTTTTGGCCGCGCCGTAGGCCACCCAGGCGGCTACGTCCTCGCCCACGCCGGGCAGAGCACCGATGCCAAGGCCGATGAGAGCGGACTGGACCACCAGGCGCATCTTGCCGTAGACCAGACGCATGACGGAGATCTTTTCCTTCTTCTTATCCTTGAGCTCGTTGACCGTCATATCCTCGTCGTCATGCTTGGCAAACGCCTTGATGACCTCGGGGATGGCATAGAAGCCGATCATGGCGGGCACCATCTCGATGCCGCCCATGAGGGCGTTGTTGCCAAAGTCGAACCGGGATGCACCCTGGAGGGTATCCATACCGATCTGGGCGATGAGCAGGCCGATCAGGCCGCCGATCCAGCCCTTCAGGGGGATGTCGCTGGTGACGATGGAGCCGCAGATCAGCACGCCGAACAGGGCCAGCATAAAGTACTCGGGGCTGGTAAACTTCAGGGCAATGCTGGTCAGAGGGGGCGCGATGAGAGCCAGGGCCAGAATGCCGATGAAGGTACCGATGATGGAGGCCAGGCGGGTCACCTTACTCCAGGTCCATAACGCCTTTGTCTACGGACCGGACGGCGAGGTACTGGAGTTTTTCCACCTGCGCTGAAGGCAGGATTTCCCACCTTTTTATATCCCACCAAACCTGCAGGGGCCGGTCAGGCCCCTGCGTTTTTTTCCTTTCCCAAGTCCCGGCCCTATATCCGGCACGGGACCCGGCCTCCCCCGCTCCATGGCCGCCCTTATAACCTAAAGGTTTCGTCAATATTCAGATCTGTGCATTGACTGGCAAAAAAAAAGGTGTACACTAGACAGGGTCAAGGCGCTCTTTCTTCGTTGGTTTCATTTCGAATATCCAGGGCTGCCCGGTCGGCAGCCCTTTGATTTTTTGTACCCATGATGATTCAGACTGCCTTATGTTCTGCGTTAGGAGGTCCTTCCCTTGGTAAAAAAATTCTGCATACTTATTTTGACCGCCGCACTGCTTTTGCTGGTACCCATGCCGGGCGCCGGGGAAGCCGGGGCTCTCCCCCTGTGGACCTGCATCCCCTTTGCGGGACTGCTGCTGTCCATTGCCATCTTTCCCGTGGTTCTCCCCCACTGGTGGGAGCGCAATCAGCCCTGGATGGTAGCGCTGTGGTCCCTGCTGTTTCTCATCCCCTTTGCCCGGCTGATGGGGGTGGGCACTGCGGCAGAGACGGCGCTGGAGTGCGTCATCAATGATTACCTCACCTTTATTGTCCTCTTGTTCGGCTTGTTTTGTGTCTCGGGCAACATCACCCTGGAGGGGGATCTGGCCGGTTCGCCCCGGGTCAATGTGGCTCTGCTCCTGTTTGGCACTATGCTGTCCAGCTGGGTAGGCACCACCGGAGCCAGCATGCTGATGGTCCGCCCGGTAATCAAGATGAATGCCTGGCGCAAGCGCCGTGGGCATATTATGGTGTTCTTCATTTTCCTGATTTCCAACATCGGCGGCTGCCTCACCCCCATCGGGGATCCTCCCCTGCTCATGGGCTTTTCCCGGGGCGTGCCCTTTTTCTGGTCCCTGCGGCTGTTTCCCGTCGTGGTATTAAATACGGCCGTACTGCTCTTCGTCTTTTACTGGGTGGATATGCACAACTACCGCAAAGACATTGCCCGGGGAAGAAAGCCCGACATCTCCAAGCCGGGCACGGAAATCCACATCAGCGGCCTGCATAACCTGCTCTTTCTGGCCATGATCGTGGCCGCCGTCATTCTCAGCGGTACCCTTCCCACCCTGCCCGCGTTCCAGAACGCGGAGGGCCAGGTGCTGGGCATCCACATCTTCGGTGAGGTAGTGCTCACTTTCCCCGCCATCATTGAGATTGCCATTATCCTGCTGGCCACCCTGCTGTCCTTCAAAACCACCGATGTCTCCGTCCGGAAGGCCAACCACTTTACCTGGGGCGCCATCCGCGAGGTGGCGGTGCTGTTTATCGGCATTTTCATTACCATGCAGCCGGCGCTGATGCTGCTGAAAACCTACGGCGCCAGCCTGGGCCTCACCACACCCTTCCAGATGTTCTGGGCCACCGGCGCCCTGTCCAGCTTCCTGGACAACACGCCCACGTATCTGGTCTTCTTTACCGTGGCTGCGGCAGAGGGGCTTGGCAGCATCACCACCTCTCTGGGCCAAATCTCCACCCAGATGCTCATGGCCATTTCCTGCGGCGCGGTATTCATGGGGGCCAACACGTATATTGGCAACGCCCCCAACTTTATGGTTAAGGCAATTTCCGAAGAAAACGGCATTCTGATGCCCTCCTTCTTTGGCTATCTGCTCTGGTCTCTGGCGTGCCTGATCCCCGTATTCATGCTGGATGCCCTGATTTTTTTCCTGTAAGGAGGCTGAAGTAAGATGGAATATGACCACAAGCAGCTGGAAGAAATCGCCGGCCGCATCTATGATTTGGACGCAGAAGTCTACCGCATTCTTGGCTCCGGCCTGGGCAGGGTGTTCAACAGCAGCCGGGAGGCCGCCATTCGGGACCTTATGCAAATTATGCTGCAGCAGCCCAAGGTTCACTATCTGCGCAGCGAGCTGGCCCTGATCGGCAACATGGCCCGCACCATTACCAACAAGGCCGACCGTTCCCGCGTCATGACGGAATACAACAATATCCTGAATATGCTGGACAGCATGCCCACTTCGTTTGCAATTGATATTCTTGACCAGCACGCCGCCCAGCTTAACAGCTCCCGGCTGTCCGGCCGCTTTGCCAAGGGGGAGCATCTCATCATCTGCATCGGCCGCACCTACGGCTGCGCCGGAACCGATATTGGCTTTGCCCTGGCGGACAAGCTGAAAATTAATTACTATGACTCCGAAATCTTTGCCGAGGTGTTGGAGCGGCTGGAGGCGGAACAGGACGAGGTCTGTGACCGGGCCAGCTTTGCCCACCACCAGAATCTGAACCAGTCCCTTGGCATCGACAAAAACCGGACCCTGAAAGAGCGGATCCGGGAGTTTAACCGCTATCACGGCCTGCCCAAAGGGGACGCTGTCTTTTTCAATCAAAGCGACCTCATCTGTGAAATGGCCAAAAAAGAAGACTTTATTATCATGGGGCGGTGCGCCGATGTGATTCTCACCAACCACCACATCCCCCATGTCAGCATCTTTATCAACGCCCCCTTTGAGCTTCGGGCCAGACGTGTGATGGAGACGGACGACCTCTCCTACAAGGGGGCCTGTAAGCTGCTCAAGAAGCTGGACCGGCGGCACCGGGCCTACTATGAGTTTTATACCGGCCGGAAATGGGGCAGCAGTGTCAACTACGACCTATGCATTAACTCTGCCTGCTATGGCATTGAAGGATCTGTACATCTGATTGAGCGCATTATCAATCAGCACACCCGGCAATAACTGCGGGAACGCCTTAAGGCCTTGTCTTCCAGGCAGTGAAATAAGTTGCCCGGAGCTGTTTTCACAGCTCCGGGCAACTTGTTTTTTCATGCAGTGGTTTCCTTGAGGTTTTCCCATTAAACGGGAATCATACCCATTACCAGCATCAGGGCAATGGAAATCAGGTTGGTCACACTCTGGATTTTCATTGCAAAGCTGAAATAGTAGTTCGGCTCGATCTCCAGCAGAGAGCAACCCATGACGTTCTGGGGATTGAGGGGGGTGGCAGTGGTGGCCAGGGTCAGGTTGATGAGGAAGGGAGCAATCATCGCCATACCGTCAAAACCAAACTGGGCGCCCATGGTAATCAGCACCGGGTAGAGCATGGTAAACACCCGGTTGGGAATGTAGCGGATACAAACCACGCAGCTGGCCAAGAGAATGATGTGCATATACCGGGACAGGAATGTGGGGAAGTAAGTGGCGATGGCGTTGCCCAGGGTGTCCACCATGCCCATGTCGGTGAACACAGCCAGATACACGCTGATTCCGATCATAAACAGCAGGAGATTAATGTAGGTCTTGCTGGACTCGTGGAAAATGGGCATATGCTCCTTCATGGTGGGGTAGTTGAACAGAATCATGTAGCAGGCCCCGAACATGAACATCAGCCAGGCAGGCATGGAAAAGACCACAAGGCTGGTCAGAATTGCCACCAGCACCAGCAGGTTCGGCACAAACATCTTGGGGCGCAGCTGCTTTTTACTCTTGACCTGGGCTTCCACCGATTCCACTTCAGCTTCCGCCAGCGCGGCAGCTTCGCCGACATTGGGCGCACCCAAAGTTCCGTACTCACGCTTATGCATGACCGCCATGTACACGCACTGGAACACAATTGCGGGAATCAGACAGATCAGCGTGCGGGAAGCGGCAGCCCCAAGATCCACCGGATCACAGCCCAGCACCACGGACACATTGATGACGCCCGGGCTCCAGGACAAAAACATCATGGCAGCCAGTGCGCTGTTGACCAGCACAAAGCAGTAAGTATTCATACCCCTTTTGCAGGTGCAGATGAAACCCCTCAAAGGTAGTCCATGGAATCATGGAAACCGGAAAGGTATTGGCCGGAGTGCCCGGCTTTGCCTCCATTCGCTGCACCTGTCCATATGCCGCCAAATCCTGCTGATAAGCATGGAGAAACTGGGTATAGTTGGGAGAAAACTCCGTCCAAAGGTTAGAAAATAGTTCACTGTCCCTGTGAGACACCGTGTAGCAAGGCATCATCTGGGAAAATACGCCGACCTGTCTCTGCGGGTTGTAGGCGGTGCGAAACTCCTCATGCCGGTTGACTATAGTGGTAAGGGCGTAGAGCATCGCGGGATACAGCTTTACCTCAGCCTTTACCAGCGCCGTGATGTCCAGCCGCACACACATGCTGTATGTACAGGGCACCGCAGCAGTGTAGTGCTCAAAATACTCCCTGCGCCCCCATTGTTGTTGATCTATCACTCGAAATTCCATGTGTGAACCTCCCCACTTTCTGTTTTCCTGTATCCTACCATACCACTGTCTGTTTGGACAGTCGAGATCATTTTTTTAGATTCCTGAGACAGCTGCAAAAATAGCTTTACAGCTGCTCTATATCCCCTCCGTCTGGCCACGGCATTACCTTCTCCATCTGAAACTGCCCAGCGGATTTGGCTGCTTTCCAAAGGCACAAGCCCTCCTCAAATTGCAGGCAGAATTACTCCATCTCTCTGCAATGTGGATAACAAGCAGCAGTGGTGGGAAAGTGGTTTTCCACCCTTGGGTAGGGCAAGTAAAGCATTTGGCTTGCCCCAAGAGGCTGCCCAATGCCTTTTTACGAGCAGAAGCCTGCACACACTAAACCAGCCCCCACTGTTTATTTTGATAGTCCAGAACGAGTTTTACCGCGTACTTGACATCCCGCATAACGTTATCGGCATCCTCTTTTGAAATCTCAATTTCCCAGTAACGAGACATATGCGCACCATCTTCATATCCAAGATAATATGTTCCATCTGCTTCTAATATTTTGATGCCACTCTCTTCAAACATTACCATAAGATTTCCTCCATCTTATTGAACAGGGGTAACTGTGTATTGTACAGGTAAAATCTAATCTACAACTGCCTCCGGAAGTCCACCAGATGTACTGGGATTCGTCAGCTGGCTGTTTGCCCTGGCTATTCTCTCTTCTCTGTGCTATGTTGTGTCACCGAACAGGAGGCGAAGCACAGTGAACGACTACATGACCGCCCTGCACCAGCGGTTCTTCCGGGAGCCGGACTTCACAGAGCTGGAAGAAGAAATTGAACAGACCCGCCAGGAAGTGCTGGACTGCCTGGACGGCTGCAGCGGCTTAAATTGATACAGCTGGTGGATGGTCAAAACCTGCTGCGGAAAAAATTTTCTCTGGCCAGCTTTATTGCAGGCTTTAAGCTGGCCTGGGGCATTGCAAAAGAGCTGGAAGCAGACGGTCTCTACAAAGAAGAACAGCGGCCTGCAAAGCAGCAGAACAGGAAGTAATGCCTCGTGGCAAAGAAACAGGCCAATGGACAGGGCAATATTCGGAAGCGAAAGGGCAGACGCTGGGAGGGCCGGTACACAGCAGGCTACAATTCCAAAACCAGCAAACAAATTATGAAAAATATGCTGGGCCACTCACCAAAAAATCAAAATTGTAACAAAAAAATCCTCGAAAACCGAAGTTCTCGAGGATTTTTGGAGCTGCTAGGCAGATTCGAACTGCCGACCTCATCCTTACCAAGCGGCTTTGGAACTTTTTTCTAACTATTTTTCGTACTTTATAGCGATATACACTCCGATCTGCTTGCTTTCCGCCACTTTTTGAGCATCCTGTTTCCGTATACTTCACATCGCGCTGTGGCTGAAAATGTGGTCAAAAGCGCCTCCCCTCTTTTGCCGGCGGCACGTCCGCCGACAAAGTGGGGAGGCATTTTCTGCCCGTCTGCGTTGTAATTTTTGGAGGGAAATAATGTAATCCATTTATGCCGGAGGCAGCTCAAAATTTACGGGACAGTAAACAATATGAGCTACCCTCTTATTCCACCCCCGCAATTGCCGCGGCCTCATTCTGCCGCTCCTTCGCAGCCTCCAGGTCGTCGAAATCCCCCAGCGCCCGCAGATCCACATGGGAGGCGTCCACCCCCGCCCCCTGTTGGGCCAGGGTGATAGGGTAGTCCCCCTCCAGCTGTCCCCGAATGCTCTCAGAGCGCAGGCGGCACACCTCCAGCAGCGTGTCCACCGCCAGCAGATGATCCTCATAGGAGCAGAAGGCGGTGGGATCGACCTCCACATAGGGAGCGATCATGACCTGTGCCTGCCGGATGACTGCCTCATACCGGCCGCTCTCGAAATACTCCGAGAGCAGTTGGCCGAAATAGGCGTGGTACCGGGCAAAATAGTCTCTGTTTTTCATCAGATTGTGATACAGAGGCCGCTCCAGCATGACCTCCCCCCGGGCGGGGGTGTTCACCGGCCAGTTGATCAGCACGTCGGGGTCCCGGATGGGATCGGTCATGCCCAGGGCGTAGGTGCCGAAGGCCAGGTTGTAGTCCCAGGGCAGAATGGAGATCACCCCGTCCTCCTCATAGAGGAAGTAGTTGTGCCCGGTGTGGCCCAGGTAGCTGTCCCAGTTCATGACGAACACCTGGACGGCAAAATACCGCAGCACCTCATCCGCATTGACCGCCGTCTCCAGGTCCTCCCCGGTGGACAGCACCCGCAGGGCCTGGATCAGCCGCTCCCGGTCCGCCACGTCCGTGTCAAACTTGGCGTTGTCAAAGATGTTTGGGTAGGCGGCGGGGTCATCGCCGATGTACCGCAGGGCCACGTCGGTGTTCTCCGCGTTCAGGGAGCGGTAGTCCGGCTTGTAGAGCGCTCCGTGATCCGGGCCGAAGTTTCGCCGGGCAAAGGCCTCCTCTGGCTCCTCGATGGCCAGAAACAGCCCCCAGGGGGTGCCGTTCACCGTCACCCAGGCATAGCTGCACAGAGGGGCGGGCACCCCCATGTAGGCCATCATGTGGTAGACCAGCCAGGTTTTGAGATAGCTGTTGTCCTGGAAGGAGGCGTCCAGGGAGAACTTGTCCAGGCCATGGTAGTTGCCCCCGTCCACATAGTGGTCGAATTCCAGCTTCAGACTGTACCGGGACAGGCCGTACTCCTCCGTCAGCCGGAGGGAGTTGTTCCCCTTGGCCCGCAGGCCCACCTGGTAAAACTCCTCCCCGTCGATGACCGCGGTGCAGGGGATATACTCCTCCGCCGGGGCGTTTTCGAGGAAAGCCGCCCAGTCCTCCACCCGCAGGTCCACGGTGTGGACCCGGCCATCGTCAAAGAGGCGGGAGGCGTACCCGGGCGCGGCGCTGGCGGGCCGGAGGCCCAGAGCCTCCCCGAAGCAGAGCAGACCGGTGAGGACCAGGGCCAATAGGATGGCCCCGCCGCAGATAAGATCGATATGCCGGTGGCGGATCATGGCCTCACCCCATGTAGTCCCCGTTGTAGGAGACCAGCACCACGTTCCCCACGCCCTCCATGGCCCCCAGCTCATTGACGAACTCCGTGTCGGCATCCCGCAGGCGCACCTCGTAGTTCAGCTCGATCTGGCCCGGGGCCACGCTCTTGCTCTTCAGATTCAGCCGCCGCACCCGGGCCTCCACCAAGGCGCGCACCTGCCCCTCCACATCCTGGTCGGCGCAGTGGACCACCAGGATGTAGGGGGACTCCCCGTTCTTCTGCCGGGAGAACACCAGCAGCACCACCCCCACAAATAGGCTGCCCACCACCGCCAGGGGGATCAGCCCCGCCGCCAGCACGATGCCCGCCGCGATGGCCCAGAACAGGAAGGCGATATCCATGGGCTCCTTGATGGCGGTACGGAAGCGGACGATGGACAGGGCGCCCACCATGCCCAGGGAGAGGACGATGTTGCTGGTCACCGCCAGGATCAGCAGGGTTGTGATGAGGGTGAGGGCGATGAGGGTCACCCCGAAGCTGGGGGCGTACATGACCCCGGCGTAGCATTTTTTATAGACCAGGAAGATGAACAGGCCCAGGCAGAAGGCCAGCGCCAGGGCGATGGCGGCGTCCGGCAGGGAGACCGCGTCCAGCCGCTCCAGAAAGCTGGATTTGAAGATGTCCTGAAAGGTGAACGTGGGCATGGCAGCCACACCTCTTTTCTTCGTTCTCAGTCAAACCGCCGGCACAGGGCGTATTTGGAACAGGCCCCCGCCCGGCGGCCCGGCGTCTGGACGGCCAGCCGCACCAGGTCGGGGAGAAAGGCATCGTACTTGACCTCCAGTACCGTCACCCCCTCCAGGGGCCTGAGGGGAAAGGCTCCTGGGGACAGGAAGCCGGCGCTGTCCCCGCAGGTGCGCAGGTCCCGGTCCAGGGTCACCCGGACGTTTCCGGGGGCGTACAGGAATGCCTCCCGGTCATAGCACACCACCGTCCTGGGCCGCAGCAGCGTCCCCCGGAGCTTGTGGTACAGCTCCGACAGCAGGGGCTCCCCCCGCTCCAGAAGGAAGGCGTCCTCCCCGGAGAGCAGCCGCTCCGCCTCCGACCAGGTCAGGCGGGCGGACCGCTTGCCGCACAGGCCGTTCACCTTAAATTTTTTCTCCAGCTTGAGAAAATCCGGGCGCTCCCCGTAGTACCGCAGGCGGAACTTCTCCCGCCGGTCCACCCCGTCCAGCTTCTCCCGGAGGGCGGTATCGTAGGGGGTGTCGAAATACAGGCTGGTCACCCGGTAGGAGCCGTCCGGCCCGGCGTGGCCGTCCCGGGGAAAGAGCTTCCCCAGCCTGGAGGCGAGCACCAGATCCTCCTGGGGAGAGATCTGGTGCTTGACCTCGTGGCGCAGGCGGAGGGGCTCAGTCGTCCCAATCGTCGTCCCAGTCGTCATCGTCGTCCCGGTCGTCGTAGTCCGTGTCGTCCCAGCCGTCGTCATCGTCGTCCCAGTGGTCCTCGCCGGTGGGGTCGCCGTACCAGTCGTCGTCATCGCCCCAGTCGTCGTAGTCGGTGATGCCATCGGCATTGGGGCCGTAGTCGGTGTCGTCGTAATCGGTGATGCCGTCGGCGTTGGGGCCGTAGTCCGTGTCGTCGTAATCGGTGATGCCGTCGGCATTGGGGCCGTAGTCCGTGTCGTCGTAATCGGTGATGCCGTCGGCGTTGGGACCGTAGTCGGTGTCGTCGTAATCGGTGATTCCATCATTGTTGGGGCCATAGTCCGTGTCGTCATAGTCGGTGATCCCGTCGGCATTGGGGCCGTAGTCGGTGTCGTCGTAGTCGGTGATCCCGTCGGCATTGGGGCCGTAGTCGGTGTCGTCGTAGTCAGTCACGCCGTAATCGGTGATCCCGTCGCTGCCCGGGCCATAGTCGGTGTCGTCATAGTCCTGGAACTCCGCGTCCATCTCGGTGACCTTGCCGGTGTAGGCGTTCACCTCATACTCGTACTCCACGCCGTCCAGGACGAATTCCACCTCGTACTCCCCGTCGTCCAGGTCGTACTCCTTCTCCACAAACTGCAGATCGTCCCGGCCCAGCTGGGTGGAGAGGATGCTCTGAGCGGCGGAGGCGTTGATGTACCCCTTGTCCCCGTAGGCGTCGTCGTAGTCGTCTTGGTCCAGGGTCACGGCCTGGGAGCCGATCTGGTCGGTCTCCACCACCAGCCGGACCGCCTCGGCCAGTTCGTTCAGGAACTGGTCATTGGGGTAGACGGAGCCCCGCTCCAGCTTCAGGATGATGTTCTTCTCGTGGCCGCCCACGGTGGCGTCGAAGTAGCCCAGGGCATTGATCTCGTCCACCAGCTCTCCCACCACCTGGGTACAGGGCCGGCCCTCATAGCCGGTGTAGGAGGCCAGCAGGGTCTGGGCCTCCTGGTTGCGGCCGGTGAGGGCCACCACGTTGCCCAGATCGTCATAGTCCATCTCGATCTCCGGGTTCACGCTCAGCAGGACGGTGCCGGCCACGCCGCCGCTCTCTTCCAGGAGGGGGGCGCTGGTGCCGGGGGTCTCGGGGAGGGACGCCGTGCCGGCGCCGTTCCCGCAGGCGGTCAGAGTGGTCAGGGCCAGGGCGGCGGTCAGGGTCAGGGCAAACCATTTGGTGCGGATGTTCTGTTTCATTTCATTCATCTCCTTGAAAAGGGTGTTTGGTTTGTGTGTTCTGCTTTTAGATTACGGAGCCGCTGCCGAAAAACCGGGGCCTGGGAAAAACTTTTTTCCTCTTCTTCGGCTGACACAGGGAGGATACGGCGGCCGGTCTCCAAAACCGGGGCCGCGGCGGAAATTTTTCTGCGTTAATCGTCGTCATCCCGCTCTCCGTCATCGTCGCCATCATCATCGTCATCGCCGTCCCAGTCGTCGTCATCGTCGTCCCGGTCATCGCCGTCATCCCGGTCCTCATAGTCGGTGTCACCGTCCACATAAGGGCCGTCGTCGGGAGGTTCATAGTCGGTGACGCCGTCGCTGTAAGGACCGTAATCCGTATCCTCATAATCGGTGACCCCGTCGGCGTTGGGGCCGTAGTCCGTGTCATCGTAGTCCGTGATCCCCGGGTCGGCAGAGGGGACAGGGGGCGCGGAGGGCGCCGGCGTGGGCTCCGGCACAGGCTCCGGCGTGAGGTCCGAGGTGGGGGACGGCGTGGGGCTGGGCGGCGCCACCGGGATCACCACCTCGGTGGCCGGTTCCTCCTCCGGCGCGGGGCCGATTTGGATCACGATGGTCTCCCCGTACCGCTCCTCCAGATCCTCCCGGGCCGCCTGTTCCTCCCGGGCCTGCCAGTCGGCGTCGGCGCTGGTGACCGTGATGGACACCGTCTCCCCGCCGGAGAGGTAGCCCATATCGATGGCCCGCTCCACCAGCTCCCCGGTCACGTCCTCCCGGTCCTTGCCGCTGTATTCGTAGCCCGCAATCAGGCTCTGGCCGTCCTCATTGAGCCCCTCCAGCTCCAGCACCCGGTCGGTGCGGCTGAGGGTGAGCTCCACATCCGGGTTGATCTGGATGCGCAGGGCGCCGTAGGGGGTGAAGTTTGGCTGGTAGTAGCCAAAGAACACCAAGCACAGACAGGCGGCCAGGCCAGCCACGCCGGACAGGGGCTTCCACAGGGCGGGGCGTTTTTCCCTGGGGTGCCGCAGCTCCACGATGTCCCGCACTGTGTCCCCCACCTGATAGCGCAGGTTGGCGGCCTTCAAAAAGCGGCCCTCCTCGTCCAGCACCACCGCGTAGGCCGGATGCACCTCCATGACCAGATAGCTCACGCCTCGTCGCCCCCTCTCTTGGGGCCCACCTGGCACAGGTGGCCCCGGATGATCTCATAGCCGTTGGTGAAGGCCAGCAGGATGGCCACCAGGTACTTCCGGTGCCGCTCCATGGTCTTCCTGTCGGTGCCGGAGCCGGCGGACAGCTCCCCCATGGGCAGCTTGCCCGTGTCCTCCACCCGTTTCAGTAGCTCCGGCTGGGTCCGGGCGAAGTCCAGCACCCGGCGGCAGGCGGCGAAGGTCCGCTCCTGCCGGGGGCAGTTGTCCGCCACATCGGAGAAGGTCAGGCCGAACTGGGCCAGCTTCTCGGAAAACTCCTGGATCTCCCGCCGGCTGGCGGTGCGCACCGCATAGTCCCCGGCGTGGTCCACGGTGTCGGGGATGGTGTCCAGCAGCTCGCCGCCGTCCTCCTCCCCGCCCAGGGGGGTGTGGAGGGAGATCACGTTGCCGTGGCGCTTCTCCGTCCGGTAGTGGTCGATGAGCCGGTTTTTAATAGCACGGGCGGCGTAGGGCAGAAAAGCGCCCCGGCTCTTCTCATAGGCCAGCACCGCCTCATAGAAGGCCAGCATGGCGATGCTCAGTTCGTCCTCATGGCCGTTTTCCGGGGCGGTATGAAGAAACTTCACCGTCTCCGAGCGGATAAAGCCCATGTACTGACGGATGAGGGCGTCCGCCGCCTCCGAGTCCGTCTTGGCCGATCGTACCTGGGAAACGATGTCGTGCTCTGTGCGCACCATTGCCATCCCTCCATCCCCCTCCGGCAGAAGGATACGGACACGCCGCCGGATTTTCGGGGTCACAGCAGAAAATTTCAAAGGGTAGAAAACACTATTGTAAAGTTTAGCGGCTGTGAAGCGGAAGCGCGACCGCCTGGATGTCAAATCTTCGTCAAATGTATGTAAAGAAACAGGCGGGGCGGTCTTGCGTTCCCTTGGATGGGTTGCGCGCCAGGGTTCTTCGTGGTAGGATGGAGGCACGCACACAGAAAGGAGCGCGCGGGATGAAACAGATCTTTTCTTTCGGTTTGACAGCGGCGCTTTTGCTGGCCTGCCTGACCGGCTGCGGCGGACAGGCGGGCGGCGCCGCGCCCGGCGGGACGGCCCCCTCCGGCGGCCAGACTCCCCCGGCGTCCTCCGTTCCGGAAACGCCCGCCGGCCAGGGGCAGACGCCGCCTGTGTCCCCCGACCCGGAGAGGGGAGTCGCCGCCGGGGAGATCAGCCGGGAGGAGGCCCTGGCCATCGCCCTGGACAATGCGGACGTGCCGGAGGGCGACGCCTACAACATCAAAAACGAGACCGACAGCGACAATGGCATCCCCATCTATGACATCGAGTTCGAGACCGACTACGGCGACTACGACTTTGAGGTGGCCATGGCCGACGGTCGCATCGTTGGTGCGGACTACGAGGTGGACGAGGAGTGGCTGGACGCTCTGGACGGCAGCCCTGTCACAGCGGAGGAGGCCACTTCCATCGTGGCCGGCAAGGTTTCCGGCGCCAGTGCGGCGGACGTATCTGTCTGGGAAGAGTCCGGCGACGGCCGGGGACGTTACGAAGGGGAGCTGTTCCTGGACGGCATGAAGTACGAGTTTGAACTGGACCCCCGGACGGGGCGGATCTTCGACTGGACCGCCGATCTGAGGGACTGACCGGCACAGAAAAGCAGCGGGGAGAAGGCACATCTGCCTACTCCCCGCTGCTTTATTTTGCTGATGTTTAGAATGGCTCCTTGGGCGAGAGTCCCAGTTTGGCCTCCAGTTCCCGCGTTTTGGTCTCCATCTCGTACAGCGCCATGGAGGGCGTTTTTTCCTGCCTGGTCACCATCTTGACCAGGAGCTCGCTCAGGATGGACGCATTCGTCCGCTCCAGCAGCTCCATCGCCCGCTCCAACGTTTGCCCGGAGAATCCGACCTTTTCCAGCTTCCGGCGTTCCTTATCCAAACGCTTCATGGTCTTCACACCCCAATTCGCCTGGTTATTTGGTGAATTGGGACAGGGCCAGCAGCGCCTGGGCAGTCTGCACCCGAGTGGCTGCCTGGCCGGGGGCCAGCGTGTCCAAGGAGGTCGCGGTGAGCACGCCGGCCTCCACCGCCCAGGTCATGGCCTCCGCAGCGTAGCCGGCGATCTGGTCATAGTCGGCGAACTCCCGGACGGCCATGCCGCCCTGGGCGGTGTCATAGCCCTCATGCCGGGCGTAGCGGTAGAGCATGACCGCCAGCTGCTCCCGGGTGATGGGATCGTCCGGGCCGAACAGGCCGCCGCCGTAGCCGCCGGCGATCCCCTCGGAGGCGGCCCAGCGGACGGCCTCGCCATAGGAGGCCGCCGGGTCCACATCGGAGAAGTCCATCAGATAATTCACCACCGGGCGGCCCTCCAGTGCCCACAGGGCCGTGACCGCCTCGCCCCGGGTCAGCGTCCCATTGGGCTCAAAGCGGTCCGCGCTGACGCCAGCCATCAGGCCGTTCTCACAGACATAGCGCACCGCCTGGGCATCCCGGGCCTCCACATCGGTGAAGGGCAGGACGGACAGGGGCTCGCCGCCCACCTGATAGACAGCCACCGTGCCGGATACCTCACAGGCTGCCAGCAGCAGGGCCTCTCCGGTGGGGCTGACGGCATCACTCAGGAACAGCAGGCCCTCAGGGGCCACGTCGCCGCCGGTGACCCACTTGTCCAGCTCCCCGTCCTCGTACTCCTCGGAGCCGGCCACCACGGAGGCAAAGTCCCGGGTGTTGATGTAGTTGACATACTGAGCGGAGGCAGGCTCGGTCACGTCATAGACCATGACGCCGCCGGTGCGCTCCAGGGCCACAAAGGCATAGGTGCGGCCGTCCACGGTGCCCACGGTGACGCTCTCCGCCTCCGGTCCCTTCTTGCCAGAGCGGTCATCCACCACGGTGTTGTCGTTGGAGCAGTTGTAGTAATCGGTCAGGTACCGGGCAGTGAGGGTCTCAAAGTCGTTGCCGCTGGTGAACACCTCGGTGACGCCGTTCTCCCCGGCCTCATAAATGGTAAAGGTGCGGCCGCCGAAGAGGTAGTCCTTGCCGCTGTCCAAGCCGTCAAAGTCCTCCACCTTGAAGAAGACCACCTTGCCCTCCAGGCCGGAGTTCTCCCCGGTGATGGCTCCAGTGGGGGAGGTCACGCCCTCCTCGCCGAAGTCCTGCTCGTCCTCGCTGAGGTAGAAGGTGCCCAGATCCTCGTCGCCCCACTCTCGGGCGTCGCCCTCGTTGGCGGTGACCAGATAGGTTTTGCCGTCCACCTGGAAGGCGGCGATGCCGTCGGGCATCCGGATGCCCATGAGGCTGCCGTAGGTCCTGGGCGCATAGGCGTCATCCTTCTTGTCGATATCAATGGGGGTGACGCTGTAGTCCTCAAAGCCCGCGGAGTAGATCCCGTCAAAGGTACGGGAGGTCAGATCCAGCACCGCGATGGCGTTGTTCTCCTGGAGGGTGATATAGGCCTTGCCGCCGGAGACGGCGATGTACTCTGGCTCCAGGTCGGTGGCGGGGTTCACGCCCTTCTTCAGCACCACGCCGGAGGCCGCCAGCTCGTCCCGCCGGGCGTCAAAGGCGTCGAAGCCCACCACCTCACTGGTGAGAGCGGACACGTCCACCACGGTGACCGAGCCTCTGGGGTCGGCGACCCCGTCGCCATATCCCTCCCGGGGCTCCCCCTCGTCGGCGGTGAGGACGGTGTCGTTGTTGGCAAAGGTCACCATGTCCGGTTGCACGCCGGTCTCCACCAAACCCTTCAGGGTGAAGGTGCCGTCGGAATTACAGGTGAACAGGGCCACCCGGCCGGCGTCGTTGTACCCCTCCGCCTGAAGGGCGGCGGCCAGTGTGGCGCTGTCCGGGGAGACGGCCACGGAGGTCATGTCCCCATAGCGGAAGGAGCCGTCCGCCGCCTCCACCAGGGCCTTCACGTCAATGCCTGTGCCGCTGAGACGGGCGACGGAGCTCCCGGCGGCGAGATTTTCCAGAGAAATGGCCGCCAGCAGGCCGCTCTGGCCGTTGATGGCGTAGGCAAAGCCGTTGCTTTGCTTGTAGGCCACGATCTCCATGACGCCGCCGTCCACATTGAACTGGCCGGAGGCGTACCGGGCGATCTGGGTCAGGTTCAGGGAAGAATTGCCGTTTTCATATCCGGCGGTGGCGGTGATGTCCGCCGCTACCGCCGGCACCGCGGCGCCCAGCTGGAGCGCCAGGGCGAGGGCCAGGGCGGTGGCCGCCGGTCTTCTTGCTTTTCTCATGCTGTTTCCTCCTGCGATTTTGTTTTGGACAGGGAGCCGAGTATCCTCCCAATTTAGAATAGTATAATCCCGCCGTTGTAAAATCCGAAAGTAGTAGCATGTAAATTCTTTGTAACCGCCTGCGGGCCGGAACGATACCTGGCCCGCAGGCGGCGTGCTTCACATAGATTTAACGGTCTCTTTACGGAAACACCGTCGCGCGCCGTGAGCGGCGTTTGCTATACTGGATACAGATGCGGCAGGCATCGGTTGGGAGCGGCAGTATGGAGTACAGGTTCAGACAGCCCGAGCAAAATCATAAGAGCATGATCAACGCCGGTTTGCGCCCTTGTGGGGCGAACCGGCGCTGTTTTTCCGGGCACCGCTCCCAAGCATGAAAAAACAGAAAGGCAGGCGCAACGTATGCAGAAGACCTATGTGCTGGACGCCAATGTCCTCCTCCAGGCCCCCTACGCTCTGGAGTCCTTCGAAGACAACAACATCGTGCTACCTCTGGCGGTGCTGGAGGAGCTGGACGCTCTGAAGGGGGTCGACGGCGAGGCGGGAAACAACGCCCGGCAGGCCCTCCGCTTCCTGGAGGACCTGCGGCTCCGGGGCGACCTGGTAAAAGGCGTGACCCTGCCCAGTGGAGGCACCGTGCGCCTGGAGGTCAACCATGTGGACGCGGCCCTCCCCCAGGGGATAGAGCCCGGTAGCTGGGCAGGAAGGGTGCTGAAGGTGTGCCGGGGCCTCATGGACGAGGGGACACCGGTGACGCTGGTGAGCCGGGACATGGTCGCCCGCATCCGGGCCCAGATGATGGGGGTGCCGGCGGAGGACTTCACCACCGACCGGCTGCCGGACGGCGCCCAGCCCTATACCGGCCGGGCGGAGCTCTACATCCCCGATGATCTGCTCCCGGCCTTCAAGAAAAAGGGGGCGCCGGCGGGAGAGCTCTATGCCGTGGACGACGCGGGGGAGCGGAAGCCAGTTTCTCTGATCGAGAACCAGTTCGTCCTTCTGCGCTCGGATACCGAGCCAAAAAAGACCATGCTGGGCCGCTTCCGGGAGGGGAAGGTGGCCGCCCTGCGCTTTGGCGGCGTCCGCCCATTCGGCGTCAAGCCCCGGAGCGTGGGGCAGCAATTCCTGCAGGAGGCCCTGCTACTGCCGGCGGAGGAAGCGCCCCTGGCCATCATCCAGGGGCCGGCGGGCACCGCCAAGACCTTCTACGCCCTGGCCGCCGGGCTGGAGCAGGTGCTGGAGGCGGAGGAACGGCCCTACCGCAAGATTTTGGTGTGCCGCCCCAACGCCCAGTTTGACGCGGACATCGGCTTCCTCCCGGGCAGTGAGCAGGAGAAGATCTCCCCCCTCATGCGGCCTATCGTGGACAATCTGGAGATCCTGCTGGATCTGGAGGGAAAGAAAAAGGAGCGGCGTAGCGAGGAGGAGCTCCGGGGGCGCATCGACTACCTCTTTGACACCGGCATCATCACCGCCGAGGCCATGAACTTCATGCGGGGCCGGTCCATCACCGACACCTGGCTCGTCATCGACGAGGCCCAGAACCTCACCCCCCGGCAGGTCAAGGGCATCATCACCCGGGTGGG
>CAUFAM010000004.1 GCA_959022875.1 uncultured Oscillospiraceae bacterium
TAGGAATGGGGCCGGGAGAGGACTGGGCAATTGCGGTGATGTCCAGCATCTCCTCTTCTTCCAGCCACTGAAGCTCTTCCACAAATTTCTTCTTCATCAGGGATACAATCACAAAGCCGCCGCCAAAAGTAAATGCGCTGAGCAGGAAGGTGGCCTTAAACAGCTGCCACAGCATCCGTGCCGGGTTTTCCTTGGTTCTCATAATAGAGTCCCCTTTCTCTTTCATCCGTTTCGCTTGAGGTGTGTTAATCATACCACAGTTTTTTCATAATGAAAAATTCTTTATCTTTATTTATATATAATTCTGTGTTATGATTAAACCAAGGAGGAATGGGAATGCTGGATTTCAGAATGGATACCTTTTTGGCCGTATGCCGCCACATGAATTACACAAAAGCCGCCCAGGAGCTAAACCTCACCCAGCCCGGAGTGTCTCAGCACATCCATTGGCTGGAGGAGCAATATGGGGTCAAGCTATTTCAATATGCCAACAAGCGCCTGTCCCTGACGCAGGAGGGAGAGCACCTGCGCAACGTGGCCCTCACCATGAAGCACGACACCCAGAGTCTTCGACGCAGCTTTCAAGAGCCCGGCCCGCTGGCCCATAGATTGGTCATGGGGGTGACGCCCACGGTGGGAATGTACCTGCTCCCCAAGCCCCTGGCCCGGTATCACAGCCTCTATCCCCAATCCCCCATTACCCTGCGGGTATCCAATACCCAGACGCTTTGCAGCGCCCTGGATCAAGGGGAACTGGACTTCGCCATTGTGGAAGGCTTTTTCTGCAAGAGCGACTATGATTCCCTCCTCTACCGCCGGGAACCCTACCTGGCCGTGTGCGGTGCTGGGTATTCCTTTCCCCACCGCCCCCGGGTATTATCCGACCTTTTGGGGGAAACTTTGCTTGTACGTGAGCCCGGATCGGGTAACCGGGAGATTATTGCCCGGGCCCTGAGCCGGGAAAATCTCGCGGTGGACGATTTTCGCTCGGTGATACAGGTCAGCGACATGAATGTGCTTAAAGAGCTTCTGCTGCTAGGCTGCGGGGTAGGGTTTCTTTACCAGGCGGCCGCCCGGCCCCAGCTGGAGCAGGGCACCCTTCAAGCTATTCCCCTGGAAGACTTCCACGAGAGCCACGACATCACCTTTCTTTGGCGCAAGGGCAGTGTATTTGCGCCCCGGTACCGGCAGCTTTATGAGCTGCTCACGGCGGGCGAAGAGGAAATTGTCCCACCAGAGCCGAAGAATGATTGACAGGGAGAAAAAAATCCGCTATCCTGTTGGTGCTGACACAAACCGTAGGAGACAGGGAAGCTTCTACGGTTTCTAAATGAGCGCCATAAATAGCGGCGCATTGATATAGGAGGTATATCCCCATGAGCCAGAACAAAGCCAGTGTCCCCCAGAACGAAATCACCAGGGTAAAGGGACTGGGATTTTTGTGGGACAAGCGTACCCCTGACCAGTTTAACGGCCGGGTCATTACCCGAAACGGCAAAATTACCGCCAAGGAGTGCGCCACTGTGGCTGAGGCTGCCCGGCGTTTTGGCAGCGGCGAGGTGGCCATGACCACCCGGCTGACCATGGAGATCCAGGGCGTGCCCTTTGAAAACATTGAGCCGCTGCGCCAGTTTTTGAGAGAGGAAGCCGGGCTGGAGACCGGCGGAACCGGTGCCAAGGTGCGCCCGGTTACCGCCTGCAAGGGTACCACCTGCCAGTATGGTCTGATTGACACCTATGCCCTGTCGGAAAAGATCCACCAGCTCTTCTATGTGGGCTATGGCCAGGTAAAGCTGCCCCACAAGTTTAAAATTGCCGTGGGCGGCTGTCCCAATAACTGCATGAAGCCCGACCTGAACGATGTGGGCATTGTGGGACAGTGGGTTCCCCAGGTAAAGGAAGAGCTGTGTAAGAGCTGCGGCCTGTGCGAAAAAGAGTGTCCCATTGGCATGGTGAAGGTAGCGGAAGGCAAGGCCATCATTGACGCCCAGGGCTGCAACCACTGCGGCCGGTGCATCCGCAAGTGCCCCTTTGAGGCCATTGAGACTCAGACTGCCGGGTATCTGGTCTATCTGGGCGGCCGCTGGGGCAAGCGTACTGCCGTTGGACGCCCCCTGAATGTGATCATTTCCAACGAGGAGCAGGTGCTGTCCCTGGTGGAAAAGTGCATCCTTCTCTTCAAGGCCTACGGCCAGCCCAAGGAGCGCTTTGCCGATACTGTCGCCCGTTTGGGCTTTGACAAGGCTCAGGAGATGCTCCTGTCCAACGAGCTGCTGGAGCGCAAGGCTGAGATCCTCGCCCAATAATTTAAAAAACATACCACGCTAGATAAAAAACGTCCGTCCCTCTGGGGACGGACGTTTTCGCTGTAAATAGTTTACTCCAGGTCACCCTCTGCTGTCTTTCCGTTCGTCCGGTGAAAATTTTCCTTTTGGTTGCACAGAAAGATACAACATCCCCTTGTTGCCTTCCGTCCATGAAGAGGCCCACAGCGGCCAACACCCAATTCAAATCAGAACGGAGGATTTCTTATGGCAACCAATCACACAGCTAATTACCAACTTAATCAATGGGAGGCAACCGACCAGGTGCTGCGCACCGACTTTAATGAGGACAATGCCAAAGTGGACAGCGCCCTGAAAGACCTGTCTACCTCGATTCAGCAAAACAGCACCCAGATTTCCCAGCTTCGTCAGCAAATGGCCACGCTGGGCAACTGCCTGATCTACCAGACAAGCTATGTGGGGACGGGCAGCGGGGCGGTAACGCTCACATTCCCCCACAAACCAGCTATCATCCAGGTGGTTCATCCAACTGAATCTTACCTGTTCATCGCGGCACAGGGCTGCAGCTACGCACTGTCCTTCTTGAATAGCTCTTCCATCGGCGCTAACTTGTTTACATGGAATGGGAAGACGGTAAGCTGGACCAACCCCAGAGGAGAAGTAATATACCAATGCAATGTAGAAGGTGAAACCTATTACGTTATCGCTCTCTTAGATACGTCAAACTAAAAAACCTCCCCGGCCGAAGCCGGGGAGGTTTTTTTTGAGCTAATGCTCTCGCAGGTTATTTAGACCAGTGATTACTTAACAATGATAACGTCAGAGGCGATACCATCAACCACCAGGCGATAGGAACCAGCGCCAGCATCACTCAGGCTCTTAGCGAAGAAGCCAGTGTAAGTGGGGAAGGTATCGGTAGAAGCATCCACAGTGCCGCTCTTCACGACAGTGTAGCCGCCCACGCCGGCCTTCTGCAGCTCGTACTTGTACTCTCCGCTGGTGATGTTGTTGTTGCGACCGTCCACCAGACGGAAGGAACCGTCAGCGGTGAAAGCCACGCTGTCAATGTCGCCAGTGGGGGTGCCCCAATTGGGATTACGGTAAGGATCGCAGATGTCATCCATATCGTAGATCACCACGGAGGTGGCAACGCCCTTCTCCAGGATGGCGCTGATCACATAGTCGTGAGCAGTCTTATCCTTGACATCGTGACGATCGTTCAGGTCGTTCACAATGGTCTTCAGGCTGTTGACGCCAGTCTCGAAGTAGGTCTTCTCGGTGTTGTTGTTGGTCTGGATCAGAACAACCTTCACATCCTCAGCCACACGGAAGCCCTTGGTGGCGTCGGTGTTCAGCCACAGAGTGCGGCCGGTCAGGTCCAGATCCTCAGAGTTGATCAGCTTGTTGCCATCGCTGTAGTACAGGACGGTGTCCTTCTGATCAACAGCCTTATAGATATCATTGTAATCGGTGACGATCTCGTACTTGCTGGCATCCAGAGCCTCGCCAGCCTTCTCAACATCGATGACGTTGCCATCGGCGTTGAACTTCACCTGATACCAGGTGTGCTGAGCCATGCTGCCCAGCTCGCTCAGGCCGTCGCCGACCTCGGTCAGAACAACTTCCTCACCGTTCAGGACAACCTTGCGGCTCCAAGTCCACTGATCAGCGGTCTTGTCGTAGGTCTCCTTGAAGACGGAGGAGCTGTGGACGTACACCAGGTTCTTGGCAGAGCCGGCGTCCTCGCCCACCACAACAGCAGCGATCACGTCGCCGTCGTCGTTGTACAGGCTGTACACGCCGCTGGAGAACTTATTGCCCACAGTGATGGGAGTCTTGCTGTCCTCAGCCTCAGCCTTAGCGTCGTCGTTGTTCCAAGCAGACAGGGACACATTGCCGATGCCGGTGGCCACGCTGTCCACGCCATCAATGATGCCGTAGGCATTGGTCTTACCGTTGTTCAGCTCGCCCACGGAGACAGTGACGTACACGGTCTCGTCGGTGCCGTAGATCTTCTGCAGGCCGTTGCCGTTCTGGCCGGACTTACCGTCCACAGAGATGTGGCGGTCGTCGATCTTGATGACCTTGTCCTTCGCATTAGTGGTGGCGTTGAACTGGAAGATGGAAGGCTCCTCACCCTTCTTGTAAGAAGTGGTGTCGTTGCCATTCACAACCTGCTTCACAGTGTAGACCTCGCTGTTGTTCACAGTGTAGGTGCACCAGGTGTTCAGGATGGCGTTGTCCTCGTAAACGGTCTGCAGATTAGTGTTATCGGTATACAGGTCAATCTTGCTCTTGTCCATGTTGACCTTGATGGTCTTCATGGTGCCGTCCATAAAGATGGCGGAAGCGTCAGCGTACTGGTTCTTGATGTTGCTGTTGTTCAGCTCGATACCAGTGATGAACACGTAGTTGTTGGCCTTCTCAACCTCTTCCACGCCGATGACATAGCCATAAGCGTCCAGGAACAGGTTGTAGGTCTTGTCCTTCAGGTTGACAGTGGTGTTGCTGGAGCTGGAGTGAGTGTAGTAGTCCAGAACATCATTGTCATACTCAGCGGCGTGAGCAAACTTGTACTCGGTGCCGTCCACCTCGACGGTGCTGGGAGCGCTCTTGTTGTAGGCGGGGTTGTCGCCCTTGTTGGAGCCGGTCTCGAAGGAGTCGATCTCGGTGCCCTCGATCATCTCGGGAGCGGCCATGGTCTGGATCTTGCCGTCAGCGACGGTCACCAGGAAGGCATCGCCCTCCACCACTTCCTCGATGTCGAAGTCCTCGGCAGAGGCGGTCATGGAAACCTTATCGGGATCATTGTTATCGGTCAGCATCTTGTAGTACACATCGCCGCTCTTAGCCACGCCGTACACGTCGAAGGGAGCAGTGTCCTTCTTCTCGTTGTAGTCATCGGAAGCGATGGCCAGGAAGGTGTTGATGATGGCGATGGTGACAATGTCCTCCTCGTTGTCCACGAAGACCTGGGTCAGAACGCCGTTGCCGGTGCCGCCGACAGTAGCGTCGTTGTTGCGGTTGATGGCGTTCTTGGTGAACCACACGGGGTCAACAGCCTTAGCAGGAGCCTCGTACTCGCCGTCGATCACGATGTCGAACTTGTAGTTCTCAACAGTGTTGCGGCTCAGCAGGTTGTACAGGGTGTCGCCAGTCACCTTGGTGGTGTACTCCTGGACCAGCAGATCGGTGTTCACATAGGTGCCGATCTCCTTGCCATCATACTCCCAGTAACGGGCGGGACGGCCGAACACGTCGGTGTCGTCGGTCAGCTTCAGGTCGCCGTTGTACAGCTCCTCACCCAGCTGGACATAGTAACGATCATCGCTAGCGATGTTGGTGGTGCCCACATCGATGCTGTCGTACTTCTTGTTAGCGTTGGTGATGGGGGTGTACTCGGCCACATAGCCGCTGTTCCAAGTGGTGCCGTCGGGCAGCTTGATCTCAGTGCCGACAGTGCCGGTGAAGGTAACCATCTTAGCCTTCAGGCCATTCAGCACCAGCTGAGCGATCTGGTTACGGGTCAGAGCGGTCTCAGCGTTGGCGTTGATGTTGTCGAACAGGTTGATGTAGGAAGCCTGACGGATGGTGGCGATCTGCCAATCAGTATCGAAGTCGGCCTGGTACTGGAAGTAACCCAGAGCCTTCATGATCATCAGGGCAGCCTGAGCAGCGGTCACGTTGTTGGAACCGCCGTACATGTTGTTGCCGACACCAGCAACCACGCCCTCGGCGGCACAAGCGGCCACATAGGGAGCGGCCCAGTCGGGCACGTCAACAAAGGGGTTGGTACCACGATAGTAATCGTAGTCCAGGTTCAGCAGGTTGGACATAACGACAGCGATCTCGTTACGGGTGACGTTAGCGTCGGGATTGAAGTCACCGTTCTCGTCGCCGGTCATGATGCCGACAGCCTGCAGGACCTCAATGGCTTCCACGTTATCGGTAGCCTTGACGTCCTGGTAGCTCGCGCCGGTGCCGACCATCATCAGACCCATGGTCATGACGGTAGCCAGAGCCAGGCTCAGAGCCCGTTTCAGGTTTCTCATTCGGAATTCCTCCTTTTTTATTTTGGCCATCCGGCTGAACCGGACGCCAATCGGGGATTTTCTCCCATATTTAGAAGTTAAATCTTTCCCGTCTCCTACACTCTTGCTTCTTTAAGGGGCGCTTCCAGTTCGCTCCGGAAGCCCGGGCGGGGGATAGGGGCACTCTTCAACTTCTGGGGTAATTCTATCAAAGGCAATTTTGAAAGTCAACGGGCCGAAAGGAAATGTAACAAAGGTGTAACATTGGCCCGGCCATTGTTACAATCCCCATCTCTCCCCCCTTACCTTATTATATATAGCATAGAAATTGACCGGATCACAGGGGCTTTTTCAATGGCCGTTTTCCCCCCGGCTGCCTCCAGGCAACCGTTTCCTCTTTTGGAAAATGTTAATTTTTATTAAAAATTAAGCAGTATCCTTTGACGTTTTAAACAAGAAGCGTTATACTACCATAAAGACTGTCTCACGTACAGCCAAACAGGGAGGAATGAAATCATGAACCGTACGCTGCGCGCTGCCGTCGCCACACTGCTGAGCGTCGGCATCCTGGCCGGGAGTGTTCTGACCAGCTCCGCGGCTTTTACCGATGTGCCCAGCAACCACTGGGCCTACACTTATGTACAGAAGGCCTCAGACAACAAACTGGTCAGTGGCATGGGCGGCGGACTCTACGGTGTGAATAACCAGCTCTCCGCGGCTGATTTTGCCACCATGGTCTGCGCCCTGCTCTATCCGGGCAAGGCCGATGCCCTCCAGGGGAAGTCTTCCTACTGGTGGTATCCCTATATGGAGACTGCATATCAGGTAGGCCTTTTGTCCGGCACCACCGCCGGCGACCGGCGCGCTGCCGATGGAGCCTGGTACTCCTCTGTGGCTGAGGCCAAGCTCACCCGCTACGACCTGGCCCAGATCATTTACAACGCCCAGAAGCTCCAGGACTGGGAGGGCCCCGACGCCACCAAGCTGCTGATCTACATGTCCTTGATCCCCGACTGGACCAAGATTCCCACCAAGTATCAGACCGCCGTGCTGATGTGCTATGCCGGCGGATTCCTCACCGGCATGGACGACACCGGCACCTTCCAGGGCAACGAGGTCATGACCCGCGGTCAGGCAGCCGTGGTTCTGTGCGCCATGCTGGACGCCTCCAAGAAGGTAACCACCCCCACCTACAACAACCGCAACGGTAAGCTGGTCAACGGTGACGATGCCACCGAGAGCAACGTCACTGCCGCCCTGCGGAAGCTGCAGTACGAGTATTACGAGGGGCACGTTTGGGACGTGACCAAAACTTATACCTCTGCCAAGCTGGGTACCGGCACCGGCAGCCGAGGCTTTGCCTATATGATCAGCGATAAAGTCTTTGGTGCCCTGCCCTCTCAGGCCGTGACCAAGTTTAGCCAGCTGAAGCCGGGCGACCTCATCTACCTCAACGATAAGGATTGGTACGGCGTGGTCACCAATGTGGACGGCGATGACTTCGATTATGTCTATTGCAGCGGCCTGGGCCTGGTCTCCTGGAAGGGCAGCGGAAGCATTGACGACCTGGGCAACAAGGACGTGGTGTACACCCGCTATGAGGGCGAAGAGAAGGACGAAGATGTGCTCGCCAACGGCGACGAAGCCACCGAGCGCAACGTACAGCGTCTGCTGGACGAACTCATGGACGAATATGAGGACGGCGACGAGTGGGATAAGCGCTACGAGTCCGACGTGCTGGGCAGCGGCCGGGATGACAAGGGCTTTGCCTACATGATCAGCGATGAAATCTTCGGCGACCTGGACGTGGAAGAGCTGGACAGCGTCTATGATATGCGGGCAGGCGACATTGTCTACCGCTTCGACGAGGGCATCTATGTGATCGTGCTGGAGGTTGACACCAGCGACGACACCTTCACCTATCTCTATCTGAACAGCAACAACGAGGTCTGCTGGAATGACCGGGATTGGCTGGATATGGACCGCTATGACACCGTCTATACCCGCTACCCCACGGATGCCGACGACGATGACGACCGGGACGACGACACTCTTTCCAACGGCAAGTCCCCCACCCAGTCCAACGTGGCCGACCTCATTGAGAAGTTCCAGGATGAGGAATATTCCGAGGGCGACAAGTGGGATTCCTCCTACAAGTCCGACGTGCTGGGCAAGCAGTCCCGCGTCTACGGCAGCGAGGCCTTTGCCTACTATTTCAGCGACTACATCTTCGACGAGCTGGATGTAAGCCAGAGCTCTCTGGATGATATTGCCGTGGGCGACATCATCTGGCTGGACGACAAGGGCGAGGACGGCGAGTATATCTACTGTGTGGTTACCGACGTGACCAGCAGCCGGGTCTACTACCTCTACGCGGAGTACAACGAGCGCAGCGATGTCTACTACATCGCTTCCGACGATCAGCGTATCTCCAGCCTGGAAGAGGACTACGATATCGTCTACACCCGCTATCCCTAATCCACATTCAATCCGAACCGGGAAGGCAGCTGCCTTCCCGGTTCTTTTTTCCGCCCAGATGTCTGCTCCCTTGCTCCCGGGCCTTCGATGTGATATGATGGGGAAAATCGTCTGACGAGCGAAGGAGACCATACCATGTTTCAAGCTGTATGCTTTGACTTTGATTACACTCTGGGGGACTGCACCGAGTCCATTATTGCCGGTTTTCGCCACGGGCTTACCGCCATGGGCTGGCCGGAACCGGACCGGGAGGCAGTGCGCGCCACCATCGGCTACCTGCTGGAGGACGCTTACACCATGCTCACCGGGGACGAAAACCCGGAAAACCGGGCAAAATTCCGTCCGCTCTTTCTAGAGGTAGCTCAGGAGCGCCAGCGCCGGGAGGCCACTCTTTTCCCCGGCGCTCCGGAGCTGCTCCGGGCCCTGAAGGCCCAGGGGATCAAAACCGCCATCGTCAGCACCAAGAAGGGCGACACCCTGGAAATTATTTTGGAGCGCTACGGGCTCCTTTCCGATTTGGAAACCGTCATCGGCAGCGCCGATGTCCACCGCCCCAAGCCCGATCCCGAGGGGCTGCTGCTGGCCATGGAGCGCATGGGGGTAACGCCGGAAAACACCCTCTTCTGCGGAGACACCGTGCTGGATGCGGGGGCCGCCCAAAATGCCGGGTGTCACTTTGCCGCCGTTCTCAACGGCACCACCCCCGCCGGTGACTTCCAGGAATATGCCCCCGACCACATCGCCCCTGACCTCTTTGACCTGCGCGCCTGGCTGGGCGTATAACTTTGGTCAAAAAAGCCGTTCTTTTATCCTAAGATAAAAGAACGGCTTTTTTTATTCAGTGAGGCAGCACCAGCGTCACCGCGCACAAAACCAGGGACACGGCCAGCACAATATCCACGGTCTTCTGATACCGGGAAAACAATTTCTGCAATGTGGCTCCGGCAAACAGCCACACCAGATTGGCAACAGGCCCGGTAAAGGGGAGAAAGAGGCCCACCGCCAGCAGATACCAAAAGGAATCGGTATAGGGCAGCACATAGGCGGACAGGGAGGTAAGGCAGTAAATAATCACCTTTACATTGGTAATCTGCACCAGCACGCCGTTTCGGAAGGACGGATACGCCGGGTCCTCTTCCCCAAGCTGGACTCCGGCCGAGCGCAGCATATGCCAAGCCAACCACAGCAGATAGGCCGCCCCCACCCAGGACAGGTATCCCACATAATCATTCAAAAGGGTCCCCAGCAGCCAGGTGACCAGCACGGCCCCCATGCAGTCCAAAAAATATCCCACAAACAGTCCCCGCCACTGTTTGAGAGCCGGTCCTTTTCCGTACCGCAGCGCCGCAGACAGAGAACACAGGTTTGCCGGGCCGGGGGTAATCGCCCCAATGTAGCAGTAGGCCAGAAAGGATGGAATCAAGGAGACTGGCATAACAAATACCGCCTTTTTTTGTCGTTCGCCCCATTATACCAGAGAAGTTCTTCTTTGAAAAGTCTCTCTTTCTATATTCTTTTTCAAGGGAAATATGTATTTTCTTCAGATAAAATATTATCTTTTTGTAAACATTAGCACTCTACTATTGCGAGTGCTAAAACTTTGTGCTATACTCTACTCGTACCTGGAAGAAGACCATACGGGCCTCCGCCACGGCAACAAATCAATTTTAATGGAGGAACGACTTATGTTACCTAGTATTTTTCATGAAAACCTGTTTGACGATTTCTTTGACAACACCTTTGACCGGAGCTTCTTCGGCACATCCAATCCTCTGTACGGAAAGCACGCCAAGAACCTGATGAAGACCGATGTGAAGGAAAACGAAACCAGCTATAATCTGGCCATTGATCTGCCCGGCTTTAAGAAGGACGAGGTCAGTGTGGAGCTGAAGGACGGTTATCTGACCGTCAGCGCCGCCAAGGGCCTGGACAAGGACGAGGAAGACCCCAACGGCCGCTTCATCCGCCAGGAGCGCTACGCCGGTGCCTGCTCCAGAAGCTTCTATGTAGGCGATGTGCGCCCCGAGGACGTACAGTGTAAGTACGAGTCCGGCGTGCTGAAGCTGACTCTGCCCAAGCAGCCCCCCAAGGCTCTGGAGACCAGCACCAAGATCGCCATTGAGTAATTCTTTTGCAAGAAAAAGGCGCCCATCCAACTGATAAGCCCCATAGGTACACAATATGGACCTATGGGGCTTAATGCCGTGTATGGGGGAAACAGGGGGTATAGCACACCACATCCCCTGTCTTTTACACATCAACCATTTCCAATACCCTTCAGACCTTCGACTTTGGTTTATGACAAAAACGTACATATTATAGTGGCTTTTTCAGATGACCTGTGGTATGGTGTCTTGCTATAAAGGAGGCAGGACACATGAATGACGCTCTGAAACAGCTCTACAACAGATTTTACACGCCACTGCCTATGATGGAAGCTGAGCAGGAAATTGATGATTGTCACAAGCAGCTCATCGAGCGATTGGAAAAGCCAGAGAGAAAACTGGTGCTACGGATCATGGATAACCAGGGCCTGATTGCGGAAGGACGCTCCATGGACAGTTTCTACTGCGGGTTTAAATTGGCATGGGAACTGGCATACGAATTGAATCACTTTGAGACGGACAGGCATTCCTTTCCTGCGGAAGAAGCGGAAAGAGATGTCTGATTTTTATGCAGTCAGGCGTACAATGCTTTTAGGCGTATTGCAATTTCATCTTCTCTGAACTTCTCCATTTGAGCAGCAACATTTTCTGGACTTCTGAATCATCTCTCGGTATTGTGTGTTTACAGTCAACAACACAGAGAGGAGAAAAATGCTATGACACAAGTTCCCGTTACCAGATGCCAGTACTGCGGTTCACAAGACATCGGAGAAGGCTGGCAGCATGGCGAAGCCCTGGTCACGTTCAAGTATCACGGACTGCCGGGGAATCGGCTAAAGTACCTGATTTGCCGCCGCTGCGGAGCAGTGCTGTACCAGTGTGTGGCAGAACCTCACCGGTTCCCGCAGGCAAGAAGATAACCTTACAGTGCAGGGGGATGGAATGCTATGAGAAAAGAATCTGATAAGCGTATATCTTTCCTGCGCCAGTGGCAAACCTATCAATACGGCACGCAAAGCCCACAGCGGTATCTGCCGCTGTGGGCTTTGTTGTCTGCGTACTTCCTGTACAATAGCAATATCATTCCAATGGGAGGGCCTCTATGAAAAATTATCAATTAACACAAGAACAACTCCGGGCATACGCCCATCATCTTCAGATGGAAGAAAAGAGCGGTGCAACCATGGAGAAATATCTGCGGGATATCCGGGCGTTTGCCTGCTGGCTTGATGGGCGTGACATCAGCAAGGAGCTGACCTCGGAGTGGAAATCCCATCTTGTGTCCCAGGACTATGCTCCGACCACCGTCAATGCCATGCTCTCTGCCCTGAACAGTTTGCTGGAGTTTCTCGATCTGCGGGAGTGCCGGGTGAAGTTTCTGAAAATCCAGCGCCGCCTGTTTCGGGATGCCAACCGTGAGCTGACGAAGGAAGACTACCAGCGACTTTTGAACACGGCCTATCAATTAGGGCGGGAACGGCTGGGCCTTCTGGTGGAAACCATTGGAGCCACCGGTATCCGGGTCAGCGAAGTAGCGTATATCACCGTAGAAGCTGTTCAACAGGGCAAAGCTGAAATCGCTCTCAAAGGCAAGATCCGCACCATCCTGCTCCCCGGAAAACTGTGCCGCAAACTGCTGAAGTACGCGAAAAAACAGAAAACCGCTTCCGGCGCGATCTTTCGCACCAAAAGCGGAAAAGAACTTGGCCGCCGCCAGATCTGGGCGGAGCTGAAAGGGCTATGCAAGTACGCAGGCGTGGAACCAGGAAAAGTATTCCCCCACAACCTGCGGCATCTGTTTGCCACGGTTTTCTACCGGGCCTGCCGGGACATTGCCAAACTGGCTGATCTGTTGGGCCACAGCAGCATCGAAACTACACGCATCTACCTGGTTGCCTCCGGCACAGAACACCAGCGGGAGATTGACCGGCTGGGACTGGTGTCGTAGTCACAGAATCGACATTCTGTCCCGATAGCGACTACATATTATATGAATGTACCGTCATTATAGCAGGCATAAGTACAAAAGGCAATGCATCTTCCCGATTTTGAACACAAAAACATAGGCCGCAAGCATAATCTGCATTTGCGGCCTGGCTTCCTACGCCCTTTCGCCCTCTTTCCGAAAGAAAGACGGGCAATTTTTTATGCCCGCCGTTCCTATTTAGTAAAAAGAAAGGGAAAAGATCTATTCGGAATGTCGATTCTGCATAGAAGGGGGATACCTATGCGTGAAAGCTTATACGACTTCTGTATACGGCAAGAACTGCAGCAGTTGCTGGATCAGTGGGTAGCAGAGGCCAATCTCCCTCTTACTCCGGCCAGTATCTCCCGCGGCAGCAAGCGTAAAGTCTGGTGGCAGTGTGAAAAAGGACACCGCTGGCAGGCAGCAGTACATGCCAGAACCGGTAATGGGACCGGTTGCCCGGTCTGTGCCGGTAAGGTTGCACAAGAGGGAGAAAACGATCTGGCTGCCCTTTTTCCGGAACTGGCACATCAATGGCATCCAACGCGAAACGGCAACCTCTCTCCAACACAGGTTTTGCCCGGCAGTCACCGAACGGTCTGGTGGATATGTAAGAAAGGACATGAGTGGCGGGCGCAAATCAAATCTCGTGTGGCTGGCTGCGGCTGTCCGGTGTGCACTAACCGGGAGATACAACTTAATGAAAACGACTTTGCCAGTAAATTCCCAGTATTGGCCGATCAGTGGCATCCAACAAAAAATGAGAGCCTTACCCCGGAACAGGTTCCACCGGGTACCACTCGCAAGGTGTGGTGGCGCTGTGAAAAGGGGCATGAGTGGCAGGCATCCATAGCGTCCAGGACTTCCGGAGGAAACGGCTGCCCTGTCTGTGCTGGAAAAAAAGTGATTGCCGGTGAAAATGATTTGGCCAGCCAGTTTCCGGCTATTGCTGCCCAATGGCACCTTACCAAAAATGAAACACTGACCCCGCAGCAGGTCACGCCCAATTCCAACCGTAAGGTATGGTGGCGGTGTGAGAAAGGCCATGACTACCAGGCCACAATAAAGGCCCGTACCGTGAGCAGCAGCGGCTGTCCCTACTGTGCGGGACGAAAGGTGCTGCCCGGGTTCAACGATCTGGCTACGCTGGCCCCTGACGTGGCCCAGCAGTGGCACCCTACGCTGAATGGTGCCCTGACACCCCAGATGGTAACCGTAGGTTCTCGCCGCAAGGTGTGGTGGGAATGTGATCAGGGTCATGTGTGGAAGGCTGTGATTTATCCCAGGACAGGGCTGAAAAAATGCGGCTGTCCGGTTTGCGCCGGAGTGGTCAACGGAAAACGGCGGGTACGCTATGAAAAGATGCTGGCAGAAGTAAAGGAGGTCATGTTGGTGTGATGGTAGAACAATCTCTGCTGGATTTGTTAGCTATTCAAATGAAATGTGAGTACTTATCCGATTTGCGGTTTTTGACTCAGGAGCAGCGACAATATCTGGCACATAAGCTGGAGTGCCTGACACCCCGAGAAGAAAATATCCGGGACTGGAATGATGCACTGGTGTATCTAACCGGCGCTCCACCGGAGAATACGGCCCAGACTGCAAAGGAACGACTTGTTTCTCTGTTATCTTAGCCCTGCAGTGCAGGGATAGATAAAGCAACTTAAAGGAGGAGAAAATCAAATGAAACGGCGAATATTGGCAACAATTCTGTGCTTGTGTGTGTTGATTGGATTGTTTCCTGCAACAGCACTTGCGAGCGACGGAAATGAAACGCACCGGGATAGTTCCACTGAGACGTTATATGTCTATGCCGGTGAGGAATTTACCGTTACCCTTCCTGAGGGGATGGAAGAAGAGGTCACCATCAGCGGCTATAACGATGCCAAAGACTGGTATGTGACCGATGGATTGGCCCTGCACTATGACGGCATCTACAATGCCGGCATGGGTGAGGCTCACAATAACAGAGCTGATACATGGGTGCAGCTGGTGAAGAATGTCGAAGGTGACCTGACCACCAGCGGCCAAACCTGGGATAGCGCTGGTTTGACCGTGAAAAGCATCGGGGTTAATAAGGCTGAGTTGTCTTCTCCCATTATGACAGGGGCAGCCGGCATGACCGTGGAGCAGGTCTTCTCCATTGCCAACGTGGAAGATGCCATGGGGCAACGCGGCGATTATTTTTCCCCGATTCAGGTACATATTTTAGATTTCAAAAGTGTGTTTGGCAACGTCCGGCAGGACGGAACAACCCTGAATTATTATCAATTCGAAAATGGTAACGGTGCCAACACTGTCCTGAACATCGGAAAGCTGACAAACGACGATCTTGTGACCATGACCATGACGAGCAATGGCGAACAGACACGGGCGGTCTACCGTGACGGCGGCGAGAAAAAAACCCATACATTTAACGCCACCAGTGACTACACCGCGCCAGAAAACGACCATTATTCCTTTGATGGCGTCAGCATTCCGGTAAACAAAGTCAAGGCTGAAGACTGGACATCTGAGAATAAGAATATGGTAACCCTTGAAAAGACCATCTACGGCCTGCGCGTGTATGACAGGGAGCTGACGGCCGATGAAGTTGCTCAGAACGCCGCCCTGGATCAGGTGCGCTTTGAGAAAGGCACTTATGTCACCCCCGGTACCGTGAATGGCCAGCCTCTGCTGGAGTACGACTATGACGCCGGCCAGCGATCCACTACGGTGTCCGTATCCGAAAGCTCTGTGGAACTGACCCTCAACGAGCAGACCGACGGGCGCATTCTCACCTTCACGGACGGCACCAATGACTTTACCCAGAAGGTCGTTGTGATGAGCGAAGAGGACGCGAGGGAAGCGGATGCTGTCATTGGTCAGATCAAAGCTCTTCCGGACGCCCAATCTGTGGCTGACAGCGACGAAGCTGCCATCAGCGCAGCCGTCGCCGCCTATGAACAGCTCGGCGACCAGCAAAAGAGCCGCGTGGGCGATGACCTGAAGGACAAGCTGGACGCCTGTGTTGCGGCACTGGACACACTGCTTGCCGGCAATAGAACCTATGCGCTGACCTACAATCTCAATGATGATGACGGTGTTCAGGCGGCTTTGCCCGATGGAACATTGGAAACGGTAACCGTTACCTATAAGGGCGGCTCCTTCACTCTGGCGGTTCCCACCCGTACAAACTATACCTTCCTGGGCTGGTGGTATGGAAACACCCAGATCACCAACGGAAGCGGCGCCTCGCTGGGAGAGTGGACGATTTTGTCCGGCGGTGACATTCAAGCGCACTGGGAACGCACCGAAGGTCTGGGGACGGAGAGCAATCCCTATCCCATCTCCAGCGCGGAGCAGTGGTACGCACTGGCCCGGATTCTGCAAACCCGCCCCACCTCTGACAACGCCGTGAGCGATGCTCTCAAGCGGGATTATGCGGGCTTTGGTTATACAGAGGACTATGCCCAGGCTTATGTCGCCCTGCAAACAACCTACTATCAGCTGCAGCAGAACATTACGCTGACCCCGGAGGAGGGCTATTTCGGTGTCCCCAATTTCAAAGGAACGCTGGATGGCGGCAATCACACCGTAACCCTGGACTATGACGGCTTGGATGTCTATGTGACAGCGGCCACTCAGTTTGGCGGACTGATCCAGAACACGGAGCACTGCGTGGTGAAAGACCTTATCCTGGGGGGAACTGTGAGCGGCACCTATACCGCCACAGCGGGACTGCATGACATCGGCCTTCTGATTGGCGCTACCCAGGAGACCAAGGACACCAATCCCACCATGCGCATCGAGAATGTGATCAGCAATGTGTCGGTTGACCTCACAATTGACGTGGACGGTACAGCCACATCCTATCTGGGCACTATGATCGGCCGCTCCCACGCTCCTGCCACGACTGCTGAGACGGTGCTGGAGAACTGTGTCAACAACGGAGACATTACCGTCACCTATTTGAACGCCAACGCCAATACAGGCCGTGTGGGCGGACTGATTGGTCACGCCTATGCCGGTACGGTCATGGATGGATGCAAGAACTACGGCGATATTTCCCACCAGGGAGAATCTACGTTCTACATCGGCGGCATGGCCGGCAGCGGAAGCATAGAGTATCAGAACTGCGTTCAGGGCGGCAACATTGAGAGTCTGCGTTCCGCGGTAGTTCCCTTCCAGGGCTTGACCGCGCCGGAGAGTGCCGGCAATGTGCTGGAGATCACCGTAACCGGAACTGCCGGTACTTCTGTAACCTATGTTGGAGGGGAGACCAAGCAAATCGGTGAGGATGGAAAAGCTGTGTTCCAGATTCCTGTATTCCAGGAAAATGGTATTGTGGAGAATAACGCGTTCTCCTACGACAACTATTTTACCGTGAATGGTACCAGACTGGACTTCTTTGCCCTCACCTCCAGAACATTCTCCGCAACTATCCGCGCCGAAGATGCGGCCAATCTGGGCCTGCCCTTCCAAAGCGAGAGCGATGCGCTTGTCATCACCGAAGCTGAGCAAATGCTTACCCTGCAAAAGGCAATCAACGACGGCGATCAGCAGGCAATCGATGCCATCTTTGGCTCCAGAAATGTAAACGCTGAGAGCGTAGGTTATGAGGAAGCCCGGCTGGCGCTGCAAAGCGGATATTATAAGCTGGGCAATGACATTGTGCTCAACGACAGCGATTACACGGGTATTGGCACAAAGGCCTTCCCCTTTGGCGGACACTTTGACGGCGATGGACACACCATTACCTTTACTCTGACCGGAACCCCCACGGCCCAATATGTGGGCGTGTTCGGGTATGTCAATCCCATGGGCGGCTCCCAGCCGGAAATCAAATCCCTGAACATCGTTTCCAACATTGATCTGGACTATTCTGCCAGAAACAACACCACCTACTACATCGGCAGTCTGGCCGGTGGTTTTGGCAACAGTGTGGTGGCGAACGGCCTGTCTGACGTTGCGGTACAGGTCAACGGGATAGAGGTTACTACCAGCTACGGTGGCACCGATTCCGACACCTATTACGTGGGCGGTGTGATTGGGTATGGTGAGGTTTCCAATGTAGATGTCACGGTAAATGGCCCCATCACCGCGGCAGGGAAGGGACTTTTCTATGCGGCAGGTGTAACGGGAGCTGGCTCCGTGCAGAACTGCACTGTGACCTTCCAGTCTGATCCGGCAAAGATTTCCGCCCAGTCCACAGATAAGGCCGGAACCTGCGCTGCGATCCTGAGTGCGTATACCTATGGAAATCTGACGTTTTCAAACGTGACCATTGAAAATAAGACGTCCGCAGCGGTACAAATCTGCGTGGAAGGCAGCAACACAGGATATGTCGGAGGCCTTGTGGGTTATATGCCCACCTCCACCGCCAATCAGGAATATTGGCTGACGGCGGACGGCACAGTTCAGGTCATCGGCGACTTTGAGGTCTCCTCTCCCGAAGGCTATGCGGGCGGCCTGGCAGGTAAACTCGGAAAAGGCTATTCTGCGGACATTGATGGCTTTGTCAACACCATGGATGTCTCCGGCAAATACGCCGGCGGCCTGTTTGGCGAGGTGAGCCCCGTGGGTGATCTGCAGAGCCTGTCCATCCAGAATTCCCTGAACCTGGGCGACATTGACGGTACAACCAGAGGCGGCGCACTGGTAGGTAACCTCAACATCATAAAACAGCCTGTTTTCAGCGGCAATGCGTATTTGGAGTCCAGCTGCGATCAGGCCATCGGCCAGGTTTCCAATACCGGTATCGCGGTGACGGACAGCTTGGCTGCCGCCAAACTGGATCGCAGCGTGCTGACGGGTACACATACCTATACGGATACGGTGGAGCTTGTGGAGGGGACGGTTCCCGGCGCCCTGACCCTTGCGCCGGCGGAATACTTCCGGGTACAGGATGACGGTACCCTGCAATTTACCAAGGCCGGGACGACATCTGCCGACCTGCTCTGGAACGGCAAGGTGTTCTTTACCAGCGATTCCATCACGGTGAATCCGCTGCTGATCACTTTTGGCGAGGGGTCTGCCGTTACAGGCGGGACCTCTGAAAACCCCGGCGGCATTATTACCAAAGCTTATGATGGCATGGCCCCCGATTACTTCGACCATGCAGCCTTCTATCCTGCCACCGTATCGGAAGATTCGGTTTCTGTGGTAGAGGGAAGCTCCCAGGTGATCCTGCACCCCGGTGTGGATGTGTGGTTTGACTGGACCATGGAAGGCGTGGCCAATGAGAGCCACAGCGTCCTTCCCATGGACGTGACCGGCCAGGAGGGCGTGCATGTTACGGTGCGCCTGACCAATGAAAACTACCGTTTCGTGACCAATACCGTCCCCAGTCCGTCCCTGGAAGTCTATGTTACGGTGGTAATCCACGCGGAGGCTACCCTGGCAGAGTCTAAGGTGAGCCTCAACGGCGTTGAGATCGATGCCATTACAAGCGCCACCACGAACCTTCCCTATGATGGCCAGGGACAGGCTCCTGTTTCTGACCTGACCAGTCTGGAAGCGGAAGGAATTTCCAACTTTACCATCCACTTCCACCCCTAT
>CAUFAM010000005.1 GCA_959022875.1 uncultured Oscillospiraceae bacterium
TCGTCCTATGCTATCACGACCACCGAGATGGCCACCAGCAGGATCATCAGAAGGGTTTCCTCCAGATCTTCGTCCAGCCACTTTAAAAATCGTTTCATTTTTAAAGTTCCTCCTCTCTTATTCTCTTCTCACAATTTTGTTTGTGCAGGTGTACCGGGGAACTCCCGTTTCACACCCGCCTTGTGTGTGCATAGTACCAAAAAGAAACGCCTCCCGAAAGAGGCGTTTTGGCGGAAAGATAACAGTTCTTCTGCTGTTTCCGAAAATATGTGAGTGCCTGTTTAAAATGTTAATCCAATATCACGGTAAAGTATTGCGATGTTATTGTATAGTTTCTCTAAATTGTCCCGGGGGAACCCCTGTGTATTTCTTAAAAACGCGGATAAAGTTCTGCAAGGAGTTGAAGCCGCAGCGAAATCCGATTTCCTTTGTGGTCAGTTTGGTGGTTTTGAGCAGCTGCTGGGCCTTCTCCACCCGCAGCATGCCCAGATAGACGGAGAATTTTTCTCCCGTGACCTCCCGCCACAGCTCGCTGAGGTAGGATGCGCTGATCCCCACATAATCTCCCACACTGTTGAGGGAGAGGTTGCTGTCCATATAGTTGTCGCTTACATACTGCTTGGCATGCTCGATGTATTTGTAGCGGGTCTTCTGGCTGTATGTACAAACCATACGGAACATCAGCTCCGCCCCCTCCTGGAAAGCCCCCCGCAGCGGCTCCCGCTGGTGATCGCCATGGCTTTCCAGATTTGCCCGGCACTGAGACAGCAGCTGCTGGTCCTCCTTGCTCAGGGGATAGGTGATCACCCGCTCCAGCATTTCGTCCTGCAGCATCTGAAGCAGGCGGGCATACTCCGCGTCCTCCTGGGCCTGGCGGTCAATTTCGCTCAGAACCCGGTTCATCAGGGATTTGGCCTGCTCGGGTGCGTTTTCCACCAACCGGTCCATAATATCCTGGGCCCGGGCCTTCAGCAGAGCCTGGTCCATGACCAGCTCTCCGGTTTCTTCCGACTCCTCCGGACGGGTATCCTCCCCCTCCGTCTGCCGGAAATATTGCTGGTGGCGCACCTTTTCCATGGCCTCCCGGTAAGAATAGCGGACATCCAGAAGGTCGGGGTAAATCTTGCCCCTGGCACAGTAGAGCTGGAAGGGCATGGCCTGGGTATTGAGCTGAAGGGTATGCTGGATCTTCCGCTCCGCCTGGGTCAGATAGGAGAGGGAACAGTGCTCCGGGTAACAACACACCAGGCCAATGGTGAGTACATCGGTGCGGATGTCATAAATTTTCCCGCCTTCGCCCGACAGGCGGTTCACCAAATTCCGGATGGCCAAAAGATAGAGGTTGATTTCCGTGTCTTCCACCTTCCGGCGCTCATCGGGCACCAACTGGCAGGCGATGACAAAAAACCGTCCCCGTACCAAAATGGGGTCGCCGATGCCGTGGAGGATTTCCCCCACCCGCTCCTGGGTAAGATGCTTGCCGATCAGCAGGTTTTTCAGCATGGACTCCAAAATTTCAGGGGCAATGTCACTGACTATGCCATGCAGTTGGGCCTGCTCCTCCAGGGCAAAGGAGTAGGCCGACTCCAAAAAGTCCACCTCATTGCCCGGCCGCTTCTCATCCCACTTCTGTTCCGGTTCCACAATGCGCATGAGATGCTCAATGGGATGATAAATTACCCGGCTGATGTACCAGGCCAAAAACAACCCAACCAGGGTGAGCAGTAAAAAGGCCGGCAAAAAGGTAATCAGCACACGCCCCCAGGATACCGAAAGCAGCGCCGGGTTGGTGGGCAGCACATAGTGCCAGCCGTTGCTTCCTATATATAAATAGTATCCCGTCAGACGCTCATTGGCAACCCGCTCCAGATTGTCCTGGGTAATGAACAAGCCCTCATTGTCCAGATCCGGCGCAGCTGCCCCCTGTTCCGTTTTTCCGGGGAAAACAGCCGCTCCCTGCTCATTGAATACAAAAATAGCGCCGCTCTCCTCCTGGTCGGGCAAAAGAAGCCGCTGCTGGATGGAGGGCATGTTCAGTTCATAGACCAATGTGCCGATGTGGCTGGCGATGTTCAGTTCCTGAAAGAGGAACAGTCTCCCCTGGTCGTAAAAAGTCGTGGTGCTGGTGCGGCTGAGGGTAATTTTCTGAGGGTGTTCCACCCCCTGATAGTCCTGCATAATGCTCCAGTCATCAAATTCCTGTTTGGTATAAATAGTTCCGGTGTTGGAAAACACCATGTCGGAAAAGGGAGAGTAAAAATAAGCCCGGGCCACCAGCTCTCCGCTGTCCACACAGGTTTTCAGCTGCTGGCAGATCCGGTAGTTGAGCTCCTGGCTGTTCTGGTTGGGCCGTATCATAAAGCTGATAAAGTCCGAGCTCCACATGGTCTGGGTCATGCCCTGGGCCATCACTTCAACGGTCACATCCAGAGATTCCGAAGAAAGTCTCAGCAGATTCAGGTTAGAAAGGGCAATCTGCTCCCGGTTTTGCCGGGTGATCATCATGTTAAAGGAAATATAGAAAATAGACAGCACGCACACAGACACCGCCAAAATTCCATAAAAGGTCTTGGAGTAAATGGTGCCCCGACGCAAAAATTTCAACCGGTCTTTTTGCTTCATATCGGGCGTTCTTCCTTTCTTCACATTCCGCCGCTTTTCCGGCATCAACAAATCCGCAGGTTATTTCATCCGGTAAAAACGCAAGGTTACGCCGGTTTGCCCCTGTTTCGGGGTCAGGCTTCCCACATATACGCCGTAATTCAGCCAGCGATACCGCTCATCGGCACACTCCAGCCTGGGCACGGTCGCAATGGCGGTGGCATTGGCCGGATCCATTGCCTTCCATCCCTCATTTTCCACCGAGATATAAACGCCCTCCTGGGTACGGATGGTATACTTGGCAAACACCTGGCGGATTCCCTCCAGATCGTCCGGCCCGTCCCCCATTACGGTGTTCCAGTCGGCCCCGCCCGGGACAATTTCCCCCTGCAGCTCCTGGCCGCAGAAGGTTCCTCCGGTAATGGGGATCACCTTTAAGTAGCCCTTATGGGTCTGCCCCACAATCATGGGCGGTGCGATTTCCACATCCAGCTCCAAAATCAGCTCTGCGTCCAGGCTCACATCTGTTCCATAGCGTCCCATACCTTAATATACTCCTTCCATTTCATTTGCCTGCTTTACCAGCCCGGGGTCAATTTCCACATGGTCTCCGATCCGGCGAAATACCTCCCCGGTCAGCTCATAGATCCCGTCCACATGCTGGTTGAGCACCATTTTTTCTCCGCCTACCTGAAATTCCACCGGGAACACGCCCTGAAAATAGGCTCCCTGCAGCCGCACCCCGGTAAAATCCTTCCAGGGATAGAGCCGTTCCCGGTTCCTGACCCGGTATAGCAGGCCATCCTCTCTCACCGTGTAGGAGATGGCCGAGGCATACCGGTCCGCCGCCCATATGGTAATCCGGGCAGCGGCAGCCATCAGCGCGCAGAAAATAAGGGCCAGCGGAATTTTTGCAAACTCCGGAAAGGCTCCTTCCAGTAAGTATCGATAGACAAAATAAAATACGCCCACTACCAGGCAGTTGGCAACCACACAGATGTACTTCAGTTTGCGAAACCGCCGGCCGATTTTATACGTAGCTCCCATGGCCAATCGACTCCTGTTTAGAAATTGTTAATCTCAGTTTAACCAAATCCCCGTCAGTTGTCAATTTTCAGGCAGTTAACATTTTTTTGCATAGCTCTCTTTTTTCGGTTTTTATTTGTGCTCTTGCTGCTTTCCCTTCTTTTTCTCAAGAAATTTTCATCTTTTTTCAGGCAGCCATTCTTCCGTCCACATAAAATGCAGGCCGGCATTAAGGCGCCGGCCTGCATTTATGTGATGGGTTATATCCTGTTTTTCCGGACAATCCGTCCCACGCGGTGGCGGTTACGGCTTTGCAGCGCCCCGGCCTTCGCCGCGCAGACGGCTGAGGGTTACCGGGGACATGCCCAGAAAGGAGGCAATGTGCTTATGCTTTACCTGATCAATGAGCCCGGGGTAGGTGGAGAGAAACCACCGGTAGCGCTCCTTGGCCGAGCCCTGATAGAGCATGGCCTTCATCTCCCAGTGGGCGCGAACGGCCGCGCACAAAAGCCGGACATAGACCAGCGTGTAGGACACATCCCGCTCCACCAGCTCCTGCACCAGGGAAACAGGCAGGCACACCAGCTCACAGTCGGTCAGCGCCTCCACGGAAATGGGCGCCCGCTCCCCCAGCTCAAAGCTTGCCATCACAGGCATGCCGCTGCGGAAAACAAAGCAGTCGGTAATATCCCTTCCGTTGACGTCCAGAAGGAATCCCCGCACAATGCCGGACATCAAAAACATCAGCTTTCCCTGCACCTCTCCGGCCTGGAACAGGATTGTACCCTTCTTGACCTTACACTGCTCTGTATGCTCCAGAAGCCGCGGGTCCAGCATTTCCGGGGGAACCGACAGGATCTGGGCGTAGAACGCCTCTATATTCACCCAAACTACCCCCCTCTTCCAAAACATCCGATTTTTTGGGTTATTATAGCTCAACTATTCCGCCGACGCATTATCGCACGATAATAAAACCACCCTTTCCCTGGGTTTCCTAGGGGTTTTCCTGTGTCTCCCATCCACTTCCCCCCTTATTTTTCTGACTTCGGCTCCGCTCTCGGGCGTAAAAATGGCATGAAACCCATTGACTCTACAATTATAGTAGAGTTTATGCTATGCTATAAGAAAGGAGTGCCGGCCCACAGGGGATAAACAGATTGCGCAAGCCGGCCTGTGACGTCAATGGAACGAAATCTTACCACCGGGAGCGTATGGCGAACCATGCTGTCCTTTTCCCTGCCATACCTGCTCTCCTATTTTCTGCAAACCCTGTACGGAATGGCCGACCTGTTTATCACGGGCCAGTTCAACGCCACCGACAGCATCACCGCCGTCTCCATCGGCAGCCAGGTGATGCACATGCTGACGGTGATGATCGTGGGGCTTGCCATGGGCTCCACCGTGCGCATCGGCCAGGCAGTGGGCGCCCGGAATTCCCGGCAGGCCTCTCTGGTCATCGGCAACACCATCACGTTGTTTCTCGGTGTCTCCCTGGCGGCCACGATCCTGCTCATTCTGCTGGTGGATCCCATTGTTGGCCTGATGTCCACCCCGGCCGCCGCCGCGGAGGGCACCGCCGCCTATCTCACCGTGTGCTTTCTGGGCATCCCCTTTATCACGGCCTACAACATCATCAGCTCCATCTTCCGGGGCCTGGGCGACTCCAAAAGCCCCATGTATTTTGTGGCTGCGGCCTGTGCGGCCAACATTGCTCTGGACTACCTGTTTATCGGCTTTCTGCATCTGGGCCCTCTGGGGGCAGCTCTGGGCACCACCCTCTCCCAGACCTTCAGCGTGGTGCTGGCCCTGGTGGTCATCCTGCGCCAGCAAACGGGCCTGCGCCTCAAGCCCTCCTGTCTGCGCCCCAGGCGCGGCGTCATGGGGCCCATCTTATCGGTGGGGGTTCCTGTGGCCCTTCAGGACGGCTTTATTCAGATCGCCTTTCTCCTGATTACCGTTATTGCCAACCGCAGAGGGCTGGACGATGCGGCGGCGGTGGGCATTGTGGAAAAGTTTATCAGCTTTCTGTTTCTGGTGCCCTCCTCCATGCTCTCCACCGTCTCCGCCCTCTCCGCCCAGAACATCGGTGCGGGCAAGCACGACCGGGCGACCCTCACTTTGCGCTACGTCGTCATGGTCTGTGTGGCCTTTGGGCTGGCCGCAGCGGTGGTCATCCAGTTTACCGCCGAAGGCGTGGTGGCACTCTTTGACCCCACCCCCCAGGTGGTTCAGGCGGGAGGACAGTATCTCCGGGGCTACATCTGGGACTGCGTGTTTGCCGGCGTCCACTTCAGCTTCAGCGGCTACTTCTGCGCCTATGGCCGCTCGGGGCTGTCCTTCCTGCACAACGTGCTCTCTATCGTCCTGGTGCGCGTCCCCGGCGCCTATTTCATGTCAATTTTGTTTGCCGATACGCTGCTTCCCATGGGCCTGGCCGCCGCCGCCGGTTCCCTGCTTTCTGTGGCGGTGTGTGTGGTGGCCTTTTTGTGGCTGCGCCGGCATCCGAAGTAAGAAGGGAGGGGTTCCCCCTTGGGCAAGTCAGAATACTTCCCCATCGGCCAGGTGGCCAAGCTCTTTCAGATCAGCGTGGGAACCCTGCGCCACTACGAGCGCGCCGGCCTGCTGGCCCCGGAATATATCGACCCCCACTCCGGCTACCGCTATTACAGCTTCCGGCAGTTTGAGGTCCTCAACACCATCCGTTACCTGAGGGTGTTGGACATACCCCTGGACGAGATCGCAGACTTTCTGAAAAACCGGGACACCGACGTAATGGAGGCAAAGCTTCTGGAGCAAAAGCGGGTCATTTCCCAAAAGCGCCGGGAGCTGGAGATGATTGAGGGAAAAATTGACAACCGCCTGCGCCAGCTGCGCAGCGCACGTCTGGAGGCCCTGGACCACATTCAGCTTCAGCCCCTGCCTCCCTGCCGTATGGTATCCATGCAGGCCTCCCTCTCCCCCCAGGACCATGCGGCCTTGGAGCTGCCCATCCGCAAGCTCACCCAGGGGCAGAAAACCCCGCTGGCCTTTCTGGGTAAGGTAGGCCTTGGCATCTCCCCGGCCCATCTGGCGGCGGGAGCCTTTGGCCGCTATGACCTGGTGTTTTTGCTTCTGGACGAGGAAGACGTCTACCAGGGCGCGGTGGAGCACCTGCCTGCGGGCCAGTGCGTATCCGTCCGCTTTCGGGGCAGCCACCGGGAGGCCCCGGTCTATTATGAAAGGCTGTGCGCCTACTGCCGGGAGAACGGCCTGAAAATCTCCGGGTTTTCCAGGGAAATTACCCTGGTGGACGAGGGAATGGCCCAGGACACGGATAAATTCGTCACCGAGATCCGGCTCCCGGTCGTGCCGGTCCCCTAACCTATCCTGCGCCCCCGGCCCTGGCCGGGGGCTTGTTTTTCCCGGGGCCATCCCCTGGGACCATTTGCCCACCTCCCTCATAGGATACAGCGGGAGTTTTTCCCAGAAGGAGGTAACACACATGGGTGTTACAAATTCCAATAAAGTTGTCAACACCGACCGCATCTCCTGTGACGGAAGCGTTCGGGTCACTCTGGCGCTCACTGCCGCGCCGGATATTGTATCCAATCCCACCGACATCGTGCTGATTCTGGACCGCTCCGGCAGCATGACGGGCGCCCCTCTGGCCGATATGAAGCTGGGGGCCAAGACCTTCATCGACATCCTCGACGAGGCCACTGACAGCACCAAAGACGGCCAGATCGGTTCCGGCAGCCGCATCGGCATTGTCAGCTTTGCTGCCACCGCCACGGCCAATACGCAGCTTATTACCTCCACCGACGATCTGAAAGGAGCTGTGGACGGCCTGACGGCCGGAGGCAACACCAACCACGCCGACGCCTTTACCAAGGCCGTGCAGCTGTTTGATCCGGCCTCTTCCAACGCCAAGGTCATGGTAATGTTCACCGACGGCAATACTACCACCGGCGCACCCCCCGCCCCGGTGGCCGCCGCCGCCCGGGCCCAGGGCATTACCATCTACTGCATCGGCCTCATTGGCACCGACGGCCTGGACGTCAACGCCCTGAACAACTGGGCCACCGACCCCGACGCCTCCCATGTGGCGGTTACGCCCGACGCCGCCGATCTGGAGGAGCTGTTTGCCGAGCTGGCCGCCAACATCTCCAAACCGGGCGCCACCGGCATTGTCATTGACGAGGTGGTCAGCTCCGACTTTGTCATCACCAGCATCTCCTCCCCCTCCAAGGGCTCCGCCTCTATGCCGGACGCCCACTCTTTGCGATGGAACATCGACCAACTGGGGGTAATTTCCAGTGAGAGCGCAACGCTGGATTTCATGGTTCGCCATGTGGGCCGCCAGCCCGGAACCAAGCTGGTCAACGAATCCATCACATATTCCGACCAGGAGGGCAACCTGGTGTTGTTCCCCAAGCCCACGGTGTCGGTTGACTGTGAGATTGTGGTCTCTCCGGAGCCCTGCCCCGAGGCGGTGGACCTTACGGTACAGCGATGCCAGGACTCCATTCTGGCCGACATGGGTGAAATTTCCCTCCAGTCCCAGGGACAGATTCTCCAGCTGGACGTGACCCTCCGGGATGTCTGCCCCGGCAAGCGGGTGGCCCTGGCTGCTATTCTCACCGAAGTGGATGAGGACGGGGCCGAGTACCAGCGGGGCATGAAGGCCATGACCATTCCCGCCCACAATTTCCCCATGTGCCGGGATATTCTGGTCAAGTGCATCCGCTTTGTCCTGCCCGAGGATCTGAGCCTGTCCTGCCGCCGCCTGTGCACCCCCAGAACGTTCAAGGTGCGCTTCCTGGCCAACAGCATCGACACCGATTACCGCTGCTGCGAATCTGTGGTAACCCTCTGACCACCTGACCACCGCCCCTCCCGGCGGTGGTACATATGCCGGTCCTCCGTCGAGGACTTTTTTCCTTGTAGAAGCCTCCCCCTGTTTACAAGCGCCCCACCGGTTGCTATACTGGACTTGCCCGGCGCCAAGGCCGGGGCCACGTGCCTATAACAACAGGCTGTGCCTGGATAGGAGGATTTATGGAACATACACTTGATTTTAACCAAAAGCGCGGATTTATCTGCGATATGGACGGCGTGATCTATCACGGAAACCGTATTCTGCCCGGCGTGCCGGAATTCATTCAGTGGCTTCACGATGAACACAAGGAATTTCTCTTTCTCACCAACAACAGCGGCTACACCCCCAAGGAGCTTCAGCAGAAGCTGGCCCGCATGGGGCTGGACGTGTCCGAGGAGCACTTTTACACCAGCGCCCTGGCCACCGCCGCCTTCCTGAAGGAACAGGCCCCCGGCTGCTCCGCCTTTGTCATCGGCGAGGCCGGGCTCTTCAATGCCCTCTATGACGCGGGCATCACCATGAACGACGTCAACCCCGACTACGTGGTGGTGGGCGAAGGCCGGGCCTATTCCCTGGACACCCTTACCAAGGCCACCAATCTGGTCCTGCGGGGCGCCAAGCTCATCGGCGCCAACTCCGACGTCTCCGGCCCCATTGAAAACGGTATCGCCCCCGCCTGCCGGGCGCTGGTGGCCCCCATTGAAATGGCCACCGGGACACAGGCCTACTTCTGCGGCAAGCCCAACCCCCTGATGATGCGCACCGGCCTGCGGATGCTCAGCTGCCACTCCGCCGATGCGGTCATGGTGGGCGACCGGATGGACACCGACGTGATCTCCGGTCTGGAGAGCGGCATGTCCACCGTCCTGGTGCTCTCCGGGGTTTCCACCATGGAGACGCTGAAAACCTATGCCTACCGGCCCACCGTGGTGCTGGAAGGCGTGGGAGAAATTGTGGCCCACGCCCGGGCCATGCAATAATTGGCCCCGCCTACATTTCAAATTAGATACAAACCACAGCAACGGTATGGTTTACGCTGCCGGCACGCTTTTTAGAAGCTGTGCCGGCAGTTTTTTGCTTATCCGGCCCGGTGCCCTCTCCGGGCCTGGCTATAAAACCGCTGGGCCAGCTCCCCCGGAGTCATGGCCGCCCGCTCCGCCCCGGACAGATCCATCACCAGCCGCCCGGCATCCAGCATGATGGTCCGCCCTCCCACAGCCAGGGCATAGTCCATGTCGTGGGTGATCATCAGGGTTGTGATCCTATCCCGGGCCACAATCCGGGCCGTCACCTCCATCACCTTTTCCGCCGCTCCCGGGTCCAGGGCGGCAGTGTGCTCATCCAGCAGCAGCAGCTTGGGCTGGGCCACCGTAGCCATGAGCAGGGCGGCAGCCTGGCGCTGTCCCCCGGACAAAAGGCCCATCTTCGTCTTCATCCGGTTCTCCAGCCCCAGATCCAGCTGGGCCAGCAGGTCCCGGAAGCGGGCGCTGTCCCGGCTGTTCAGGGCAAAAAAGGAGCGGGAGGCCTTCCGGGTGTAGGCCAGGGCCAGGTTTTCCTCCAGGGTCATGTTGGGGGCGGTGCCCCGGAGGGGGTTCTGGTACAGGCAGCTCATATTGAGCGCGCGCTGATAGTCCTTCTGGCGGGTAATGTCCTCGCCCCCCAGAAAAATCTGCCCCTCGTCGGGAAGGAGCTTTCCCAGGATGAGGTTAAATAGAGTGGACTTGCCCGAGCCGTTGGAGCCCAGCACCGTGACAAACTGCCCGGCGGGGATTTCCAGCTCCAGGTGGTCCAGGGCCACCTTTTCGTTGACGGTGCCCGCCTCAAATCGCTTGGTCAGGTTCCGAATGGAAAGTGGACTGCTGCTCATCGGGCTCCTCCTTTCTGCGCCGGCTGCCGTCTTTTGGCCAAAAGCGGCACTGCCAGGGCGCATATGACAATCAGGGTGGAAAGCAGTTTCACCCCATAGCTGGGCATTTCAATTTTATAGGCCGCCTGAATGATGATCCGGTAGAGCAGGGAGCCTCCCACCGCGGAGATCAGTCCCCCCACGATGCCCCGGTCTCCAAACAGTACCCTTCCGATGATTACCGAAGCCAGCCCCATCACCAGCATGCCGCTGCCGCAGTTTAAGTCGGCATAGCGCTGCTGCTGGCACAGCAGGGCCCCGGACAGGGCCACCAGGGCGTTGGCCAGCATGACCGCAGCGGTGCGGGTCAGGTCGGCGTTGATGGAGGAGGAGCGCACCATCTCCTCGTTGTCCCCGGTGGCCCGGATGGCCATGCCGGGACGGGTAAAGAAGAAGACGGCCAGAACGGCGGTCAGGACGGCCACCAGGACCAGGGTCAGCAAAAGCACCTGGGCGTTGGTGTCCAGCAGAGGGCTGTCAATTCCCTCAAAGAGGGCGGCAAAGTTTTTGTAGATGGTGGGACTGGCCTCTTTCACCGCCGCCCCGGCGGCGTTTACCGTATCGTACTGCAAATACAGGTTGGACTGTCCGCCCAGCACCGCGTAGTTGACGGTGTACAGCCCTGCCGCCACCAGAATTCCGGCCAGGATGGGGTCAATGCGCAGCTTGGTCTGGAGCAGGGCGGTAAAGCACCCCGCCAGAGCCCCGGCGGCCGCCCCTGCAAACAGGGCCAGCACCGGATGTCCGGCAATGGTGACGGCGGCACAGGCGGTCATGCCGAAGACAAAGCTGCCGTCTACGGTGAGATCCGGGGTTTTCAGCACCCGGAAGGTGACGAAGACGCCCAGGGCCATGGGGGCATAGAGCATCCCCTGGCTTAACGCGGAAATGAGCATGCTGTAAAAGACCATAGCGCTCTCCTCCGTCTACACCGTTACTGGCCGAAGTGGCTGGTGCCGTCGGCCTCCACCAGCACCTCATAGCCCTCATAGGCGCTGTCCGGGAAATCGGCCCCAAAGCGCTCGGCGGCCTGGAGATTGACGTATTTGGCGTAGTCGCTGAGGGTCTCATAGGGCAGCTGGGTGGGATCCGCGCCATCCAGAATCTCCAGCACCAGGTCAGCCACCTGCTCCCCCAGCTGGACGTAGTTGACGCCAATGGTGGCAAACCCGCCGTCGGCCACCATGGAGTCCGCCCCGCAGTACACGGGAATCCCCGCGGCGTAGGCCACATCTGTATAGGTGGCCATGGCCGAGGCGATGGCGTTGTCGTTGCCGGTATAGAGGGCGTCCACCCCCTTGGAAATCAGCGTCTCGGCTGCGGTCTGAAGCTCGGAGAGGTTGGCGATGGAGGCCTCCTCATAGGGGATGCCCTCCTGGTCGCAGTAGGCTTTGGCCGCGGTGATGGTGGAAACGGAGTTGGGCTCGCTGGAGGTATAGAGGAAACCGATTTTCCCGCAGTCGGGCTGGAAGTTGAAAATCAGCTGGACGATTTCCCCGGCGGGGATGTTGTTGGACACGCCGGTGATGTTGGTGCAGTCCTCCCCGGTAAGGCCGGCGGCGGTGGGATCGGAGACGGCGGCAAAGACAATGGGCGTGTCCTCCCCGTCAAAGACCGTCTTGGCCGACTGGGCGGTGGAGGTGGCAATGGGGATGACCAGGTCCACCCCCTCAGCCTTGCAGTTGCTCAAAATGGTACTCAGGGCGGTGGAATCGTTGTTGGCGTTTTCCAGGGTCAGGTGAATGTCCTTGCCCGAGGATGCCAGCTTGGCTGCAATGGTGTCCCGGACCTGATCCAGGGAGGTATGGCTCATGGGTTGGACAATGGCAATGTCGTAGCTCTGCTCCGACTGGGACGAAGCCTGGGAGCCGGAAGAACCCGAGGCACTGGAACCGGAAGAACCGGACGCGCCGCAGCCGGTGAGGGCCAGGGAAAGCATCAGAGCGGACATCAGGATACAAATGGACTTTTTCATAACAATTCCTCCTCAATAAACCGAGCGGTCACAAGGCGGCCGCCCGCGCAATATGTGTTCGGATGACCTGGCAGGAGGCGTTGAGCTGTTCCTGCTCCTCCTGGGTCAATGAAAGTTCGATAATCTGTTCCACACCGTTTTTTCCAATCCGGCAGGGGACGCCGCAGTGGACGTCCCGCTGGCCATATTCTCCTTCCAGCAGGACGGAGACGGGCAAAATTGCTTTTTCATCCCGCAGGATGCATCGGGCCAGCCGGGCGGCACTTTGCCCAATGCCAAACTCCGTGGAGCCCTTTCCCTCGATGATGTCCATGCCCGCCCGGCGGGTCTGGCGGAGAATGTCTTCTTTGGAAAGGCCCAGCTGTTCAAAGGGTACCCCTCCCACGGTGACTGCGGAAAAGGGGATCATGGAGGAATCCCCGTGTTCCCCCATGGAGAAGGCGCACACGCTGCGCCGGTCCACCCCCGCCGCCTGGCTCAGGCAGCGTATCAGGCGGGCGGTGTCCAGCAGCGTGCCGGTACTGAAGCAGCGCCATCGCTCCAGCTCCAGGGCCTTGCGCAGGTAGTCGGCCACAATATCCGCCGGGTTGGTGATGGTAACCACCGGGCAGGGGATATGCAGGGGCTTAAGCTCCCGTACCAGCTCTTTGAGCAGCTCCACCGACCTGTCCAGCAGATCCAGCCGGGTCTGGCCCGGCTTTCTGGGCTCACCGATGGCCACCAGAACCAGGTCTGCGTCTGCGCATTCCCCGGCTTTTCCGCTGCGCACCAAAACCGGCCGTTCCAAAAAGCTCACGCTGTCGGCCACATCCAGAGCCTGGGCCCGGGCCTTTTCTTCTTCCCGGTCCACCAGGACAATTTCCTCACACACGCCCTCCCGGGCCAGGGCCCAGGCACAGTGGCTGCCCACATGTCCCGCTCCCAGAATGACAATTTTACGCTGCTTCATGATTTCGACCTCCCGGCAAATAAAAAAACGCCCTTGACCAAGCATATACTTGGTCAAGGGCGAAATCGACAATTCCGCGGTGCCACCTTGATTCAGGCCCCAAACAGGGCCCCTTTCAGCGGGATACCAACATATCCCCGACCGGTAACGGCGTCCACCCGTCAGCCCATTTCGAGCTGCCCTCCGCAGGCCATATTACTCAGAGCCCCATGGGAAGCTTGCACCGCCCTTCCCTCGCTGTGATGGAACTGACCTGACTTTTTCCTGCGTCATCGGTTTATGGGGCGATTATACGAGCTCTTTCCCACCTTGTCAAGCCCCAATTTGCCTCACTGGCGAAAAAAAGTTTTCCCGCCCCGCGCTCGCATTATCGCCTCCTTACCCGCTCCATTTTTGCAAGTTTACACTCATATACAATCACTTACTTTTTTCTTCTTATCTTTTCTTTTTCATTTAATCCCCTAATTTGCCCATTTATTCATGCAGAATACACATGTTTCCTTGTGCTCTTTGTCTCTTTATTCTGTCATATCGTTAAATTATATGAATGTTTCTTCTTTTCATCCTTCATTTTGAGCAAGTCCACCATTGATAGACACATGTCCGCTGTGGTATGATAAGTTCACTTCTTCTTCATCAGAATAAGCAAGCCGGTCAGCTGTACAGGCAGGAGATGCCCGTACAGCTGACTCTATACAACAAACAAGAAGGCAGGGATGTGTATGAAAGGACGGGATCGGCAGGAGGGTTATCCCCAGCAAGGGCTCTATCATCCTGAATTTGAACATGACGCCTGCGGCATCGGCGTGGTCGTAGACATCAAAGGGCGCAAGAGCTACCGCACGGTGGATGACGCACTGAGCATTGTGGAAAAGCTGGAGCACCGGGCCGGCAAAGACGCCAAGGGCGAGACCGGCGACGGCGTGGGTATTCTGCTTCAGGTGTCCCACAGCTTTTTCTCCGCGGAGGCGGCCAAGCTGGGCATTCAGCTGGGCGAAGAGCGGGACTACGGCGTAGGCATGTTCTTCTTCCCCCAGGATACCCTTCAGCGTAATCAGGCCAAGAAGATGTTTGAGATCATCGTGGCCAAGGAGGGCATGGAGTTTCTGGGCTGGCGGAAGGTTCCGGTGTGTCCGGAAACCCTGGGCCAGAAGGCACTGGAGAAAATGCCCGACATTCAGCAGGCCTTTATCCGCCGCCCCAAGGGCGTAAAGCGCGGGCTGGACTTTGACCGCAAGCTCTACATTACCCGCCGGGTTTTTGAGCAGTCCAACGACAACACCTATGTTCCCTCCCTGTCCAGCCGGACCGTGGTCTATAAGGGCATGTTCCTGGTGGGGCAGCTGCGCCGGTTCTATCCCGACCTCCAGTCTCCCCTGTACCAGAGCGCCATCGCCTGCGTCCACTCCCGTTTCTCCACCAACACCAACCCCTCCTGGGAGCGGGCCCATCCCAACCGGTTTATCCTCCATAACGGCGAGATCAACACCATCCGGGGCAATGTGGACCGGATGCTCTCCCGGGAGGAAATTCTCCACAGCGCCGTCCTCTCCGACGACGACATGGATAAGGTCTTCCCCGTCATCGACGCCGGCGGCTCCGACTCTGCCATGCTGGACAACACCCTGGAGTTTCTGGTAATGAGCGGTATGGATCTGCCCCTGGCCGTTATGACCACCATCCCCGAGCCCTGGCAGAAGGACGAAAACATTTCCCGGGCAAAGCGGGACCTCTACCAGTACTATGCCATTATGATGGAGCCCTGGGACGGCCCGGCCTCCATCCTCTTCTCTGACGGCGACAGCGTAGGTGCGGTGCTGGACCGCAACGGCCTGCGCCCCAGCCGGTATTACATCACCGACGACGACCGGCTCATCCTCTCCTCCGAGGTGGGCGCTCTGCCCACCGACCCGGCCCACATTGTGAAAAAGTCCCGCCTGCAGCCGGGCAAGATGCTGCTGGTGGACACCGTTCAGGGCCGCATCATCGACGACAGCGAGCTTAAGGAGGGCTACGCCGCCCGCCAGCCCTACGGCGAGTGGCTGGACCGGGGGCTGGTGCGCCTGAAGGACCTGCCCATCCCCAACAAGAAGGTGCAGTCCTACTCCAACGGGGAGCTCACCCGCCTTCAGAAGGCCTTCGGCTACTCCTATGAGGACGTGAAGACCACTATTCTCCCCATGGCCCGCACCGGGGCCGAGCCCACCGCCGCCATGGGCATCGACATCCCCCTGGCCGTCCTCTCCGACCACAAGCAGCCGCTGTTCAACTACTTCAAACAGCTCTTCGCCCAGGTGACCAACCCGCCCATTGACGCCATCCGGGAGGAAGTGGTCACCGACACCACCGTCTACCTGGGCAACGACGGCAACCTTCTGGACGAGACCGCGGACAACGCCCACGCCCTCCAGATCCACAAGCCTATCCTCACCAGCGTGGAGCTGATGAAGATTCAGTCCATGAAAAAGCCCGGCTTCCAGGTGGAGACGGTGTCCATTCTCTACTACAAGAACACCCCCCTGAAGCGGGCGCTGGACCGGCTGTTTGTCACCGTGGACCGGGCCTACCGCCACGGGGCCAACATCGTCATCCTCTCCGACCGGGGCGTGGATGAAAACCACGTGGCCATCCCCTCCCTGCTGGCTGTGTCGGCGGTGGAGCGCTACCTCATCCGCACCAAGAAGTCTTCGGCCATCTCCCTGGTGCTGGAGTCCGCCGAGCCCCGGGACGTACAGCACTTCGCCGCCCTGCTGGGCTACGGCGCCCGGGCGGTGAACCCCTACCTGGCCCACGACACCATCGGCGCGCTCATTGACCAAGGCCTGCTGGATAAGGACTTCCACACCGCCGTGAAGGATTATAACCAGGCCATTCTGGGCGGCATTGTCA
>CAUFAM010000006.1 GCA_959022875.1 uncultured Oscillospiraceae bacterium
CGGTCTCGGGCTGTTCCTGAGAGGGGATCTCGTTTTTCTTTTCCTTCTTACTCACGATGCTGTGCTCCTTCGCTGTTCAATCGTTTTTTATGGTGCCTTAAGGTTCTTCTTCGTCCTCCCGCTCCCCGGACGGCAGTTCCTTGCCAAACATCCGGGTGAGGCTGTCGGCAAAATAGGACAGCCGGGCGGTCACCTTGGCGTAGTCCATCCGTGTGGGGCCTACCACACCGATGATTCCCTTCATATTATCTCCAATATCGTAGCTGGCCATGACCACGCTGGTATCCTTCAGGGCATCGTTGACATTTTCCGGCCCGATCAGGATATTCATGCTCTTCCCGTTGTTCAGGTTCATGGGAAGGCGGGCGGCCTCGCTCTCCTCGCTGAGGTAGGTCATCAGGGGCTTGGCCTTATCCAGGCTCCGGTACTCCGGGTGCTCCAGCAAGTGGGTGATTCCCGCGGTGCGTACCTTCTGCCGTCCCTGGTCATCCAGCACCTGGATGGCAAATTCCACCACCAGGGAAATCAGTTCAAAGGCGCCGGGTGCGGTATGTGCCTCCATTTTGTCCAGCGCCTGCTCCATCTCATCCCGGGCCAGGCCCACAAAAGAGGTGTTGAGCACTGCGGACAGAAGCTGAAGCTGGGTGTCAGACAGCTGGTCCGGCAGGTGGATAAGCTTGTTTTTCACCACGCTGTTATCGGTCATCACTACGGCGATGAAGGCATTTTCCTCCACCATCAGCAGATCAAACCGCTTGACGATGACCCGCTGGGTAGCTGCCGCCACGGTAAACACCGGGTAATCACTCAGCTGGGAGAGCACTTTGCCCGCCCGGTCGATGACCCGGTCCAGCTCCTCCATCTTTAGGTTCAGCGCCTCGTTAATGCGCTGGGTCTCCTGAATGGTCAGCTGCTGGCGGCCCATGAGCTCATTGACATACAGCCGGTAGCCCGCTGCGGAAGGGATCCGTCCCGCGGAGGTGTGGGGCTGCTCCAGCAGGCCCAGCTCCGTCAGGTCGGCCATCTCATTGCGGATGGTGGCGGTGGATACATCCAGCCCCGCCAGCTCTGCCACCGCCTTGGAACCCACCGGCTCGGCAGTGGCGATGTAGGTTTCCACAATGGCGCGCAGGATACGCTTTTTCCGTTCTGTCAGTTCCACTCGCACCGCCGCCTTTCTGTTTCATATGGTTTAGCACTCATATTCCCCGAGTGCTAAAGATAATGTACCACTCCCCCCGTGAATTGTCAATAGCCACTTTATGAATTTATTTTAAACAAATAGAAGGTGTATTTCCTTTGCACAGGCACCGGAACGGTGCTAAAAAATCGCCGTCCGGTCATGCTGGACGGCGATCCAAAAAAATGCTGTATTAAAGGGCATTATCCCTTTGTCAGATCCCGCACCCACTTGCCCGAGCGCAGTCTCCACACACCAAGGCCAAACTTGACCACCTGCTCCACACCAAAGGCCAGGTACACCCAGAACACCGAGGTGCGCAGAATCACGCCGCAGAAAACGGCATAGGGAATGGCACACACCCAGAGGGGCGATACGTCGATGAGCGTAGCCACTCTCACATCTCCGCCGCCCCGGAGCACCCCGATGATGTTGACGCTGTTGAAATGGCGCAGCGGCATCAGAAGGCCCATCACGGTAATCATCATGGCCGCCACCGAGCTGGCCCCCGGCGAGAGCTTGAACAGCGGGAACACCCAAATAGGCGCCACTTCCCGGGCAAAGAACACCAGGAACGCACAAATCAGTCCACCGCACACCACTGCCAGCGTGTTCATGGCCAGACCCACATTTTTAATGTGTGCGGTTCTGCCCGCTCCAATCTCCCGGCCAATGATGATCGCCGCCGTAGACGCCAGGCCGAAGGAGAACACGGTACAGATTTTTTCCACATTGCCCGCCAGGGTATAGGCAGCCAAAATCTCTGTGCTGCCCTCCATATGTCCCATGATGGTGGGGAAAATGGAGGTTCCCAGGCCCCACATGGTCTCATTGCACACCACCAGACCGCCATAGCACAGGAAACGTTTGAGCATGGGCATGCCCGGCTGCAGCAAAAGTCTGCCCCGAATGCGGAAAAAGCGGTTGCGCACCATATGGCTCACTACAATGGTCACTTCCAGGCCCCGGGCAATGAGCGTCGCCAGAGCCGCGCCCCGCACACCCAGAGCCGGCGCACCCAGGTTGCCGAAAATGAACACCCAGTTCAAACAGGTATTGACCGTCATGGAAGCTGCCAGAATGTACATGCCCAGCTGGGGCCGCTCCATGCTCCGGTAGGCGGCCACATACATCATAGTGAAGGCGTTGAGCACATAAGATATACCGGCAATGCTGCCGTACTGAGCGGCCATCTCCACCACTTCCGGCTGGTTGCCGAAAAGGCTGAGAAACTGCACCGGGCATACGAGCAAAATGCCCGCAAAAATTGAGGAGACCAGCAGAACCACCCAGATGGCCACGCCCATCACCCGGTTAATGGCCTCCATATCCTGCTTGCCCCAATACTGGCTGATCAAAACGGAGGATCCGCTCTGAACGCCGAAAATAAACAGCTGCACAACAAATAAAGGAATATTGGCCAGGGTTACCGCCGCCATGGGGGCCTCTCCCAGCATTCCTACCATAAACGTATCCGCCATACTCAGCGTGCTGGTAATCAGATTTTGCAGCACAATGGGCGCAGCCAGCGCCGCCACCTGGCGGTAAAAGCCAGGCTTCTGCTTCATATAAGCGAGCACAAACATTCTCCTTTTCCTAAATTTTTAAGACATCGTGGGAAACAGCTCATTTCTTGCCGCAGCCAGGGCCTGCACCAGGGCGTCCACGTCCTCCTCCCCGGTCTCCGAAGAAAAGCTTATGCGCAGCGCTCCGTCCAACTCGGGCTTGGGCAGCTTCAGCGCCGCAAACACGTGGCTGGGTTTGCCCTTGTGGCAGGCAGAACCGGAGGAGAGGTATACCCCCCGATCGCTGAGGTAGCGCACCACCACTTCACTCTTATACCCCGGCATGGTTACCGGCAGAATGTGGGGGGCTCCCTCCTCCACCAATACCTTCAGTCCCGGCACCTGAGCTGTCAGGCGGGATGCCGTTTCCTCCCGAAGTGTAGCCATGTGTTTCCGGTCCGCTTCCATGGTCTCTCTGCCCAGTCGGGCGGCAACAGCCAGGGCGGCAATCTGTCCGGTGGCCTCGGTGCCCGAGCGCAGGCCGGACTCCTGTCCGCCTCCCCGGATGAAGGGAGGCAGCTTCAATCCTTTTCTAATATAAAGCGCACCGATCCCTTTGGGGGCGTGAATCTTGTGACCGCTGATGGACAGCAAATCCACCCCCAGCTCCTTGGGTGTAAAGGGAACTTTTAAAAAGCCCTGTACCGCATCGCAGTGCAGCAAAGCGGGACAGCCGGACTTTTTGATGGCCCGTGCCGCCTCTTTCACCGGCAGGATGGTTCCCAGCTCGTTGTTGACCAGCATCATGGACACCAGTACCGTATCCTCCCGCAATGCCGCCTCCAGCTGACCGGGGTCGATCCGCCCCTGCTTGTCGGGAACCAAGTAGGTAACCTCCCAGCCCTGCCGTTCCAGTTCCCGGCACGGTTCCAGCACGGCCGCGTGCTCAATGGCCGTGGTAATGATGTGTTTTCCCTTTCTCCGGTTCAGCTCCACGCTGGAACGGATGGCCCAGTTGTCACTTTCCGTGCCACAGGAGGTAAAATAGACCTCCTCTGGCTGGCAGCCCAAGGCCCGGGCCACATCCCCGCGCCACCCCTTCACCAGGGCAGCCGCTCCCGTGCCAAACCCGTAGACAGAGGACGGGTTGCCCCACTCCTGGGTCATGGCCTCCAGGGCAGCCTGTGCCGCCTCAGGCCGAACCTTGGTAGTAGCTGCATGATCAAAGTAATGAAACACTCTCATCCCTCCAAACACGCATCCGCGCGTAGTAGACCTATTCTATTCTGCCGCGCCTGGAAAGTCAAGGAGAAGCGGCAGAAATAGACACATTCTGTCCCTGCCCCCTTGCAAATAAAAAGAGGCCTGTATATAATGAGATACAATGAAACTACCCTATCCAAGGAAGTGCTGTTCTATGGACGTTTTACCCGGCATTTGCTATATTGTGGGCGCTATGTCTCTCACCCCCAATCTCCGCCCCTACCCCGCCCCCGGCGACTATGTCATTGCCGCCGACCGCGGGTTTGACTCCCTGCTGGCCTACGGGGTTATGCCCGACCTGGCCGTGGGCGACTTTGACTCCCTGGGCCGCCGGCCCAACCACCCCAATGTCATCCAGCTTCCGGCCGAAAAGGACGACACCGACATGGTCTACGCCCTGCGCAAGGGCCTGGAGATGGGCTACCGCCGCTTTATCTTGCTGGGCGGCGTGGGCGGACGGCTGGAGCACACCCTGGGCAACCTTCAGCTGCTGGATTGGCTGACGCTGCACGGGGCCCAGGGGTTCCTGGCGGGCGAGAAGACGGTGGCCACCTGTGTGCGTGACGGCGCTTGCCTTACCTTCCCCCCCACCATGTCCGGATACCTGTCCGTGTTCTGCAACAGCGGCACCGCCCAGGGCGTAACCCTGAACAATCTGAAATACCCCTTAAACGACTATACCCTCACCGGCTCCTTCCCTCTGGGGGTCAGCAATCAGTTCCTGGAGGCCCCCGCCCAGGTCTCTGTGCGGGAGGGCAGCCTGCTTCTCATCTGGGAGGATAAGGGCGATTTCTATTCCCTTATGCCAAAACTTTGGGTAAAGTAAGCCTTCGAGGTCTTACCCCTTGCCTTTTTGGGTATCCTATGGTATAGTTGACCCCTAACATCCCGGAAAGGAGGTGTCCGCCATGGGTGAGGCAGTCCAGGTCATCGCCAAAAACAGCAAAGCCTACCATGACTATTTTATTGAAGAAAAATATGAGGCCGGCATTGAGTTGGCGGGCACTGAGGTCAAGTCCATCCGCCTTGGCAATGTGAATCTGAAGGATTCCTTCTGCATCATCAAGGAGGGCCAGCTGTCTGTTCTCGGGATGCATATCAGCCCCTACGAAAAGGGCAATATCTTTAATAAGGATCCCCGCCGTCCCCGGCGGCTTCTCATGCACAAGCGGGAGATCATGCGCCTGTTTGGCCGCATCAAGCAGGACGGCTATTCACTCATCCCTCTGACCGTCTATTTTAAAGGTCCCCGTGTCAAACTGGAGCTAGGCCTTGCCAAAGGCAAAAAACTCTATGACAAGCGGGAATCTTCCGCCAAGCGGGACGCAAAGCGGGAGATTGACCGGGCAATGAAGACCCGGAACCGATAATCAAACATAAAGAAAGGACGATTCCCATGGCTCAGAATCCTGTTGTCACCATCGAAATGGAAAACGGCGGCATCATCAAGGCCGAGCTCTACCCCGACGTGGCGCCCAACAGCGTCAACAACTTCATCAGCCTCATCCAGAAGGGCTTTTATGATGGGCTGATCTTCCACCGCTGCATCCCCGGCTTTATGATCCAGGGCGGCTGCCCCCAGGGCACCGGCATGGGCGGCCCCGGCTACTCCATCAAGGGTGAGTTTACCCAGAACGGCTTCCAGAACGATCTGCTCCACGACCGGGGCGTGCTGTCCATGGCCCGCGCCATGAACCCCAACTCCGCCGGCAGCCAGTTCTTCATCATGGTGGAGCAGGCTCCCCACCTGGACGGCCAGTACGCCGCCTTCGGCAAGGTCATTGAGGGTATGGATGTGGCCGACGCCATCGTCTCCGTCAAGACCGACTGGAACGACCGTCCCCGGGAGGAGCAGAAGATGAAGAAGGTCACTGTAGACACCTTCGGCGTGGACTATCCTGAACCTGAGAAGGTCTAATCCAATCATGGAATCTTCTCCTCCCTACCGGGGAGGAGAAGTTCCCACTTTATTCTCTCGCCTCTGCGGCGCAGCCGCCAACCAAATCGAAGCCCAGCGCAGCGGGTTCGATTTGGAGAGGAGGAGCAGCGCAGTGAATGAGCTTTCGGCTTTTGCCGGAAGCGAACGATACGCAGCTTGCTCCGACGACGAGGGGGCGTACCGGTTTCGACGGGGACATTGAAGTGGGAATAGCGGGCGGTGGCGCCTGGCCACCTTAAAACGGGCATTCTTTATAAATTAAAGAACAACAACGAATACGCTTACGCTGCCTAATTAAAGGCGGCCGTCTGACCGGGAAGGGCCACGAGCCCGGATCAGGCGTCGATTAGTGGCGGACGTGCGCCGGCAAAGCTTTGCGCCGGCCATGCATGATGAAGCTTACCTGACCCCTGGGCGTGACGGCTTGCCTGGGGGGAAGGGAACGGGAAGAGCAAGACTTCCGCAATAACCGTCTGCGCCCGGAGAAGTTCCCATGGATGTGTTTTCGGACGGGAGTTCAACTCTCCCCGCCTCCACCACGTCGGAGCAAGCGTCATATCGCTTGCTCCGACTTATTTTATAAGTCAGAGCGCGCTCATTCTGCTGCTCCTCCTTTCCAAATCGAACCCGCTGCGCTGGGCTTCAATTTGGTTTTAGGTACTGACCTGGAAGTTGTGGCATCTATACTGTTTCGCTGTTCCATAAAAATAACCACACCTTTCGGTGTGGTTATTTTTATGGTTACCGTAGAAAATTCAAATGCTCGGGGCGGCAAAGCCGTCCCTGCGCAATTCTCCGCTGCGCTTCGAATTTACGCCGCACCGGCTGCGTGGCCCAGAAGGGCCGCATTTTGTTCAAACACAGAGGTCTTTCTTGGGTTACACCGCCCAGAGGGCTTTCCTTTGATCATCATTCGTTGTTCCCTTCTGAATGGCCTGGGCTTCAACACCCCCATTTCAGAAGCGTGACCATGCTGCATATCCGCCCGCAATGGCCTCACATATGGTCAAAAAGCTCTTTTTTTACTCTTTCCTTGGAACGTTTGTTTGACATTCATTTCAAATTATGATATACTTTTTTCACCAAAACCTGCCCACATTCCCCTGATCGGAAAGGAGCTGCTCTTATGGCCAACTTAACCCGCAAACAGCAGCAGATCTATGACTACATTCTGTCCTTCACCACGGAGCACGGCTATCCCCCGTCAGTACGTGAAATCGGCTCGGCCATGGGACTGAAATCTCCCTCCACCGTCCATTTTCACATGAAGGGGCTGGAGGAGGCAGGCGTCATCGTCAAAGCAGAGGGAAAAACCCGGGCCATTTCTCTGCCCGGCGTGGCCCTGGGCCCCGTGGCAGAGGAACAGGATCCTCACACCAACCAGATCCCTGTGGTGGGCAATGTAGCCGCCGGTTCCCCCATCCTAGCCCAGGAATGCATCGAGGACTACCTCACTTTTGACACCCAAGGCCTGTCTGGAGAACACTTTGCTCTCCGGGTGCGGGGCGAGTCCATGCTGAACGCCGGTATCCTTCCCGGCGACCTGGTGGTGGTCCACCGCCAGCAGGAGGCCCATAACGGCGAAATCGTGGTTGCCCTCTTTGAAGACGAGGCCACTGTCAAAACCTATCAGCTGCGGGATGGCCACGTCTGGCTCATGCCCGAAAATCCGGAGTATCTGCCCATTGACGGCGCCAACGCCGAAATCATCGGCAAGGTCGTGGCTGTGGTGCGCCGCTATTAAAGTATGCTGCAAAAACCGCCTGTTCCAATGGAACAGGCGGTTTTTTTAAAATTGAAATACGATGCCCACCACAGCCGCTATGGCAATAAAGGCCACAGGGTGTATTTTTTTCAGCTTTTTATGCTGCATAGCCAGGAAAATCACAACCGCCAGCAGCATAACCGGCCAATGGAGGGAGATCTCATGCTGGGCAGTAGCACTCACCGTCCAGAACACCGTCATGGCCACCGACAATCCCGCGGAAGCAATCAGGGCCGTGGAGGCCGGACGCAGGCCGTAGAATACCGCATCCACTGTTTTGGACTGGCGAAATTTCTGCAAAAATCCCGCAATGATAATAATGACCACAATTGAGGGTGTAATGAGGCCCAGGGTTGCAATGATAGCCCCAGGAATTCCCGAAATGGAGTAGCCCACATAGGTGGCCATATTCACACCCATGGGGCCGGGAGTGGACTCCGATACTGCAATCATGGTGGACAGCTGTGCATTGGTAAACCAGCCGGTCTTTTCCCCCATGCTCTGGAGGAATGGCACGGTTGCCAGTCCTCCGCCCACTGAGAACAATCCCACTTTTGCAAACTCATAAAACAAAAGCAGCAGTTTGATCATTTGCCCTCTCCTCCCTTCGCTAGGCGGGACAGGCGGCGGGCCGTGTAGCCCACCACGCCGGACAGGATAATGAGCCCGGCCGGAGAGAGGACGAAGCTGAGCACCATCCCCAGGGGGGTACCGCTGTCAATGGAAATCAGTCCGCTTCCCTGTGCCAGAAGCAGCACCCCCACAAAAATGCCCACGGATACAAAATCCTTCAGGTTGCTCTTCCCCAGCTTTAGTACGCTGGAGGCAATAAGGGCCACTACCGCGGCATTAATGCCGACCAGGGCATGCTGCACCACCGGGTACTGGTCAAACTGAGACAGGAAGGCAGCAATGATGGTGATGATTACCACAGAGGGGAACACAACCCCCAGAGTAGCCACAATTCCACCCAAAATCCCTTTAAATTTAAATCCAATGAAGGTTGCGGTATTCACCGCAATGATACCCGGGGTACACTGTCCTACCGCATAATAGTCGGTCAGCTCCTCATCGGTGGCCCAGTTCTTCTTCTCCACCACTTCCCGATGGAGGATGGGCAGCATGGCATAGCCTCCGCCAAAGGTGCAGGCTCCTACTTTGGCAAAGGTCAGAAACAAGTCCAGATAGATGTTCAAGGCAAACCCCTCTTACACATTGAACCGGAACAGGATGATGTCTCCATCCTGCACTACATATTCCTTGCCCTCGGAGCGGATCAGTCCCTTCTCTCTGGCTCCGGTCATAGAGCCGCAGGCCATCAGATCCTCGTAGGAGACCACCTCAGCACGGATAAAACCCCGCTCAAAGTCAGAGTGGATCTTGCCCGCTGCCTGGGGGGCCTTGGTGCCCTTGCGGATGGTCCAGGCCCGGCACTCATCCTCACCGGAAGTCAAATAAGAAATGAGGCCCAGCAGCGTATAGCTGGCCTTCACCAGCCGGTCCAGGCCGGACTCCGCCACGCCCAGATCGTCCAGGAACATCTTCTTCTCCTCCCCGTCCAGCTCAGCGATTTCCGCCTCCAGCTTGGCACACACAGGGATGACCTGGGCCCCCTGCTGGGCGGCCCGCTCCTCCACCTGGCGGTAGTAGGGCACAGACTCGGGGTCAGAGAAGCCCGCCTCGTCCAGGTTGGCGGCATAGATGACCGGCTTCAGGGACAGCAGCTCACAGTCGGGATACTCTCCGGCAATGTCCGCCCCCTCGTAGGACCGGGCGGACTTTCCGTCGTTGAGCCACTCCCGCAGCCCCTCAAAGTCTTCCACTTCCTGGAGGAACTTCTTATCCCCCTTGGCAGCCTTCTTGGCCTTGTCAATGCGCCGCTCTACCATCTCCAGGTCGGCCATCACCAACTCCAGATCGATGGTATCAATATCCCGGATGGGATCGGTGGAGCCCTCCACATGGATTACGTTGTCATCGTCAAAGCAGCGCACCACATGGACAATGGCATCCGTCATACGGATGTTGCCCAAAAACTTGTTGCCCAGGCCCTCGCCCCGGGAGGCACCCTTCACCAGCCCGGCGATATCCACAAACTCAATGACCGCAGGGGTGGTCTTCTTGGGGTGGTACATCTCACTGAGCTTGTCCAGACGGTAGTCGGGCACAGCCACCATGCCTACATTGGGGTCAATGGTGCAGAAGGGATAGTTGGCGCTCTCCGCGCCGGCATTGGTAATGGCGTTAAACAGGGTGCTCTTGCCCACATTGGGCAGACCCACGATACCTAATTTCACGGCAATTCCTCTTTCCGGTCTCATTTTTGGTATTTGGCCCAAATATTATATCTGTTTTATTCTCCATATGCAATAGGAAATGGGCACAAATCCCCCATTCCTGCAAAGGGCACAACAAAGAAAGTTCCGGCTGCCCGAAGGCGGCCGGAACCCATAAGCGCTGTTCTATTATTTGATGATGAGATTGGTTCCCTCCAGGGTTACGGTCTTGCCCAGCATTTCAAACAGCTCCGCGGGGGCCCAGGTGGTGCCGGGCTCCACAATGTAGGGGGCCTTTCCATAGTTCTGGGGCGCGGTCATCCCAACGGCATCGGGAATCTTGGTCACGCCATAAATGGTGGGGCTGCCAATGTCCAGCCGAACCTGGAAGGCATCGCTTTCCACCGTCACCAGGGCGCTGTGCCCCTTGGGAGTATACGTCACCTGGAAACCCAGGGCCTGGGCCACCGCAGCCACAGGCACCATAGCGGTGCCGTTTTCATAGCGGCCTACCATGTTGGGAACCTTTCCGTCCAGCTCCATGGTCAGCTGCGCTCCCTCCTGGGGCTGCACAGCCTCCTTCTCAGTCTGGGTACTGACGGCAGGCAGAAGCATAATGTGCCGGGCGTACGTCTGGGCCGGATAGCTCTCCAGAACTGCCTCATACCAGGCCATAATCCGGTCCCCGGCCTTCAGCTCATCCAGCGCAAAGGCCTCGTCACCGGAATATCTGGACAAACCGGTATCGGCATCGGCGGTAATGTGCAGCCCACCCTGATCGGTCACAATCTGCACGGAACCGTCTGCCAGCTTTTCAACGCTCTCAACCACCTGATAGTGGGCGCAGCTGATGTCCTGAGGGATGTTGCGCACGATGGCCAGCGCAGGGGACTGGGGCGGAATGGAATAGGTTGCAACGGGGCTGTGGAACACATAGATGCCCTCTCCCACCTTGAGAGTAGAAGGATCGGAGGCCGTGTGATTGCCGCTGTCAATCCACACCACCTGCTCGGACAGGTTCATGATATAGTCCCCATAGGCCTCAGACTCCATCACAAGCTGGGTCATGTTTCCCTGCTCGTCGGTGCGGATCTCGGCCACCTTTCCGTAGTAGAGCACGCTGTACTTGGCAGAAGGCTTCTGCTCCGTCAGCGCAGTTCCCCCGGCGTTCTCGCCGCTTCCAACAGCCGTCTCAGCGGCCAGAGCGGGAACAGCCAGAGACAGAGACAACACTCCGGCCAGCATACAGGCAGTCAGTTTGCGTTTCATGGTTGGTTCCTCCTATCAGGTCGTAAGTATTTGTATCTCCCTTTGTTCTACATAGACGAAAGAAAGCAAAAAAAGTTCCTCTGCCAGGAAAATTTTTCCCCGGTCAGTCCTCCAATTCCTCCGGCAAGGGGCGACGCCGGTGTTCCACCGGCCCCCATTCCGGCAGAGGCAGGCGCTGCATAGCGCCAAAGGCCCTTGCCTTCAGCCCCGGATATCGGCCCTGGAGCTCATAAATGAGCTCTTTGATCTCCTGTCGTTTGGTGTTGCCGTTGGCCGGGCAGGGATTTTCCACCACCGGGAGGTTCAGGCGCTGAGCTGTATGGCGGATGAGGTTTTCCCCGCAGTAGAGCATGGGGCGAATCTGGGTGATGCCCGTGCGGTCCAGAAAGGTGACCGGCTGGAAACAGCTCAGACGTCCTTCAAAAATCAGAGACATAAACAGCGTCTCCACCGCGTCATCGTAATGGTGCCCCAGGGCAATTTTGGTAATTCCCTTTTCCTGCAACGCACCGTGAAGCGCCCCACGGCGCATTTTCGCACACATGGAGCAGGGATTTTTCTCCTTGCGCAGGTCGAAAATCACATGGTGGATTTCACTATTTATAATGGTATAGGGGACATTCAGCTCCCGGCAGAATTCCTGAATGGGGGAAAAGTCCATCCCCGGACGGCCATCGGCGTGACCCATATCCAGGGTCAGGGCCTCTACCTCAAAGGGAACCGGGTAGAATTCCCGCAGCTTGGCCAGGGCACACAGCAGCATCAGGGAATCTTTCCCACCGGAAACTCCCACCGCCACCCGGTCTCCGGGGTGTATCATATCGTAATCTTCCACACAGCGGCGCACCAGGGAAAGTATCTTGTTCATGGTTTGGCTCCTTTTCAAAAGTTAGGGATAAACCGGGCAAAAGGGGCATTTCCTGCAATAATCCAGCTCACTTTTTCTTGCTAAAAACAGAAATCGAACGTGAGCTTTCAAGAGCAAACAAAAGAATTCAAGAGAAAACAAGAGATATAATAAAATCATTAAATTTTTCCCGAAAAAACCGTTGACACCCGGTTACCTCCGTACTATAATACAAAACGCTCCGCTTGTACAGAGCCGGAGCAAAATGTTTTTATCATTGATCCAATGGTTGAGATATTGAAGTAAAATGGAGGTTTCACCTATGTCCACTTTTATGGCTAACAAGGGGAACATCACGCGCACCTGGTATGTGCTGGATGCTGCCGGAAAGCCCCTGGGCAAGACCGCCGCTCTGGCCGCCGACCTGCTGCGCGGCAAGCGCAAGCCCGAGTTCACCCCCAACGCTGACTGCGGCGATTTCGTCATCGTCATCAACGCTGAGAAGGCCGTTCTGACCGGCAAGAAGCTGGATCAGAAGTACTACCGTCACCACTCCGGCTGGGTGGGCGGCCTGAAGGAAGTCAAGTACCGCACCCTGATGCAGACCAAGCCCGAGCTGGCCATGAAGCTGGCCATCCGCGGCATGCTGCCCAAGAACTCCATCGCCAAGGACTCCCTGACTCGTCTGCACATCTACCGCGGCAGCGAGCACAACCATGCCGCCCAGAAGCCCCAGGTCTGGGACGCCGAGTAAGAGGAGGATTTGAATCATGTATAAGAGCAAGAAGCCTTATTTCTATGGAACCGGCCGCCGGAAGTCCTCCGTGGCCCGTGTCCACCTGTTCCAGAACGGCACCGGTGCCATCACCATCAACGGCCGTGACATCGACGACTACTTCGGCCTGGAGACCCTGAAGCTGATCGTGCGTCAGCCCCTGGTCACCACCGAGCAGATGGGCAAGGTTGACATCGTTGCCACCGTCACCGGCGGCGGCGTGACCGGCCAGGCCGGCGCTATCCGCCACGGCATCGCCCGCGCCCTGCTGCTGGCCAACGAGGAGTATCGTCCCGCTCTGAAGGCCGCTGGTTTCCTGACCCGCGATCCTCGTATGAAGGAGCGTAAGAAGTACGGCCTCAAAGCCGCTCGTCGCGCTCCCCAGTTCAGCAAGAGATAATTACTCTCAAGCAAAAACCCTGGAACCGCAATGGTTCCAGGGTTTTCTTTTTTAATTCTGCCGTGAATTTGACGCAAGCAAGGCGTTTGACAAAGAGAATGAGTGAACCAGTTCTCTGCTACTGGTTCACTATTAAAAATCAGACCTTTACCGCATTGAGCAAGGATTCAATCAAGCTCTCCTTTATTTTTTGAGTGAATTCTACTAATACAATATTGAACCCATCCGCAATCTTTTTAATATTATTAAGGGAAACATTCCCCCGTCCCGCCCCAACGAAGGCAAGATATGTTCTATCTATATCTACAAAAAGCGAAAATTTCTTTTGACTTACACCCATTTTTTCCGCAACTGCTTTACTCCTAATCCAAACTCTTTCTGAATATCCAAGAGGAACCCTCCTCAAAATTCGACACTCTTACAGATGAATTTTACATATTTTGAGGTATATGAGGCAACGGATGAGAAGCAACAGTATGTACAAACGATAACCATTCATTGATCAGCAGAACATCATTCTGTAAACGCTCCCTTCCATGAGCTCGGAACCAATGCAGCACTGCGGCTTCCATCCGGTCATTTGTGGTTACAACCATACTACTTCGGTGTCTGAAATAAATCAACCCAAGATGCTACACTTTCCCCTTAAAATCAAAGGAAATTGACACTTAGACTATTTCAGCACCGCCTGAAGCCCGCCCGTCGGGGCCCCCGGCCCAACGGTGCTGGCAATGTGTCCCAGTACAGCACCCGGGACGCGCGGGCGCAGTTCTCCAAGCTCTGATTTTACCCGGTACGTTTTCAAGACACCGTCCATTGGGCGGTGCCTTTTTTATGCCTCCCTGCCCCTTTTCTCTTGCCGCCTGTAACATTTCATAGTATACTGATGCCAGCACAAGCCCGTTTTCAGAGGCCAATTGTTAGAAAGAAAGGTGAGATGAACCCATGAAGTATACCATTAAAGGCGAACCTACCCCGGTGGTAATCTGCGAGCTGGCAAACGGCGAAAGCATGATCACAGAGAGCGGCTCCATGGTATGGATGAGTCCCAACATGGAGATGGAAACCTCCGCCGGGGGCTTGGGGAAGGCCTTTGGCCGTCTGTTTTCCGGCGAAAATATATTTCAGAACATCTACACCGCCCGTGGCGGCCCGGGGATGATTGCCTTTGCCTCCAGCTTTCCCGGCGCCATTCGCGCCGTTCCCATCACCCCCGACCGTCCGCTGATTGTACAAAAATCCGCTTTCCTTGCATCCGAAAGCGGCGTGGAGCTGTCTGTGTTCTTCCAGAAAAAAATTGGGGCGGGCTTCTTTGGCGGCGAGGGCTTTATTATGCAAAAACTCTCCGGCAGCGGCATGGCCTTTTTGGAAATTGACGGCTATGGCGAGGAGTATATGCTGGCCCCGGGCGAGCAGCTGGTGGTGGACACCGGCAACCTGGCCGTGATGGATGCCACCTGCTCTCTGGACATCCGGACGGTAAAGGGCGTAAAGAACATGCTCTTCGGCGGCGAAGGGGTGTTCCACACCGTGGTCACCGGGCCGGGCAAGGTTCTGCTTCAGACCATGCCCATCAGCACGCTGGCAGGGGCAATTG
>CAUFAM010000007.1 GCA_959022875.1 uncultured Oscillospiraceae bacterium
CCCAATATTCTCCCCGCCCGGTCCGAGGTACGCATGGAATTCCGTACCGATTCCGCCGGAAAGCTGGCCCAGATGGACGAAGTGGTGAGGAAATGTGCCCAAGGCGCCGCCATGGCCCTGGACTGCGAGGTGTCCTTCACCGAGGGCTTTGACGGCTTTGACGACATGGTCCGGGTTCCCGTTCTGGAGCAGGAGGTCGTATCCATTCTGGAACAGCTGGGCCTTCCCACCGGAGAGGTGCAGGCCCCCAACGGCTCTTCCGACATGGGCAACGTAAGCTACCGCTGCCCCTCTATCCAGCCTATGCTCTCTATTTCCGACACCTTCTACGCTCTGCATACCCCCGAATTCCGGGACGAGACCTGTAAGCCTGCCGCCCATCAGGCCATCGCCAACGGAGCCAATCTCATTGCCCAGATGACCCTTCGGACCCTGACGGACCCTGCCTTCCGCAAGGCCGTTGCGGAGTCCTACCAAAGCGCAAAATCCCGGAAACTTTAACTGTGTGATAAAGGAGGAACCTTTATGAGCAACGCAAACACACTGGAGAAACGGAAAAAGCTTGGTCTGCCCCACATTTATGCCCTGTTGTTTCTGATTATTGTCGTCTGTACCCTTCTGACCTGGGTCCTGCCCGCCGGCTCCTTTGACCGGGTGGTCAATGAGGCCACCGGAAAGACCGTAGTCGTGGCCGGTACCTATCACGCCGTCGAATCAAGTCCCGTGGGACTGTTTGACATGTTCCGCTCCATTTATGAAGGCTTTATGGACGCCGGCGGTGTCATCTTCTTCGTGTTCATCGCCTACGCCTCCATCAGCATCATCATTTCCAGCGGCGCCTTCAACGGCCTGGTGGCCGCCATGCTGAAGGTGTTCAAGGGCAAGGCCCGTGTGGCCATCATCCCGGTGTTCCTCACCATCATCGGCATTGCCTCCTCCACCATCGGCCTGTTTGAGGAGTGGTTCCCCTTCATCCCCGTCTTTACCGGCATCGCCATTGCCATGGGCTTTGACGCCATTGTGGGTCTGGCCATCGTGGCCCTGGGCGCCGGCATGGGCTACTCGGGCGCCATGGTCAACCCCTTCACTGTGGGTGTGGCCCAGGGCATTGCCGAAGTGCCCCCCATGTCCGGCACCGGCTACCGCCTGTTCTGCCACCTGTGCATGATCGCCGTGGCCTCCTTCTTCGTCATCCGCTACGCTCTGAAGGTTCAGGCCGACCCCTCCAAGAGCCTGGTTTATAACGACGATGTGGCCGCCTCCATGTCTGAGGAGGACGTGCAGAACGCCCGCTTCAGCATTCGTGAAGTCCTGGTTCTGCTCATCCTTCTGGCCGGCATCATCGTGATCGTTTACGGTTGTAAAACTTACGGCTGGTACTTCCCTGAGCTGGCCGCCTCCTTTACCATTATGGGTATTCTCAGCGCCATTGTTATGGGCTGGGGCCTCAATGACATTGCCAAAAAGTATGAGCAGGGCTTTACCAATGTGGCCATGGCCTGTATGATGATCGGCCTTGCCCGCGGCATTCTGATGGTCCTCCAGGCCGGCAACATCATTGACACCATCGTGTACTACATGTCCCTGCCTCTGTCCTACCTGCCTGCCTGGCTGTCCGCCGTGTGCATGCTGGTGCTCCAGACCTTCCTCAACTTCCTGATCCCCTCCGGCTCCGGCCAGGCTGCCACCTCCATGCCCATTATGGCTCCCCTGTCCGACCTGCTGGGCCTGCACCGGGATATTGCTGTTCTGGCCTTCCAGTTCGGCGACGGCCTGTCCAACATCGTGTGGCCCACCGGCTTTGCCGCCATCATGTCCGGTCTGGCCGGCGTGAAGATCCAGAAGTGGTGGAAATTCGTGATCCCCGTGTTCCTCTCCCTGTTTGTCACCCAGGCCCTGCTGATGATCCTGGCTGTGGTAATCGGCTTCGGCGCCTATTGATCTCTTTTTAAAAAACAAGCCGGTTTCTTCCCTCGAAACTTGCTTTGTCTTTTACGGTTGCCCCCCCTTTACAACATAAAATCCCAACATGCCAAGCCGCGGGGCTGTCTCTGCTTGAGAGACGCCCCGCGGCTGGTCTTATATCCAGCGTGTGCCCTCACCCCTCTTCTTCCCCGGGGAACCACACCGTATTTGTCAATAAAATCAAAAACCATATTCTCATTTCATTCTCAACTGGAATAAATCACCGAAAAGTCGAATTGCTGTGTACCGGTAATTCCGCTATGATAAAAGCAGCTACCAGGAATCCGGGTTCCCAAAAAATAAAGAGAAGAGGAGTCAATATGAAAGATGTGAAAAAATGGGTCTTCACAATTGTCGGCGTTCTGCTTGTGCTCTGCGGCGGATACCTGCCGCCTCTGTTCGGCCTGAACGCCCTGGGTATGCAGGTGGCCGGAATCTTTATCGGAACCATTCTGCTGTGGATGTTTGTGTCTGTTACCTGGCCCAGTCTACTGTGTATCGTTGCGCTGATGCTCTCCCCGCTGTATACTTATTCCAGTGCATTGAGCGGCTCTATGGGCGGCTGGATTACCTCCTTTGTGCTGTTCAGCTCCATGGTCACCTACGCGCTGCGCCAGACCGGCTTTCTCAAGCGCGTGGCCGTGTGGTTTGTCACCCGCCCCTTTGCGAAAAAGAATCCCTGGCTGTTCCTGGGACTTCTGTTCCTGGCCCCGCTGTTTATCGGCTCCTTTATGAGCCCCATTCCCGCTTTCGTGGTGTGCCTGCCCATCGCCGAGCAGATTTTTGCCGAGCTGAAGTATGAGAAGGGCGACCGCTTCCCCCAGATTGTGGTACTTGGTATTTTGTTCTTTGCCTCTTTGTCCACTGCTGCCACTCCCATCGCCCACACTGTCACCACCATGGCCCTGAGCCTGTATGAAAACGATATGGGCGCTCCCATTGACTTTGTGTCCTACACCATCTTCGGCGTGGTTTCCTGCATTGTGATTTTCTTTGTGGCCATGCTGCTGACCAAGTTTGTCTGCCGTCCTGATGTGGACCGGATTCAGAATCTGGACAGTTCCGTGTTGTCCAGCGAAGTTCAGCCCATGAGCAAGCAGGAAAAATATACCCTGGCTATTTTCCTGATTGTTGTAGCTATGTGGCTTCTGCCCGGTATCATCAGCCCCATCCTGCCCGGCGTTGCCTCTGCCATCAGCAGTCTGGGCACTCCCACCCCAGCCATCATCGGCGCTATTATCCTGTGCATTCTCTGTGTGGACGGCAAGCCCCTGATGAACTTTAACGATGCCGTTACCAAGGGTGTGCCTTGGGGCGCTGTGTTTATGGTAGCCGCCACCAGCATTCTGGGCAGCGCCCTGACCAACGAGGATGCTGGTATCACCGCGCTGGTCAGCACCGCTCTGGCCCCCATCATCGGCAATATGCCTCCCATCGTCTTTGTCCTGTTCATCTCCCTGTTCACAGTTATCATCACCAACTTTGCCTCCAATACCGTCACGGTCACTCTGATGTACAGCATCTCCCTGCCGCTGGTCTACGGAGGAGCCATTGCCGGTGTTAACCCCGCGGCCCTGACCTGCGTCATCGGTGCCGGCGCCTGTGTGGCCTGCGCCACTCCTCCCAGCACGGCTCACGCCGCCATCGCCGCCGGAACCGGCTGGCTCAATACGGACACCATGCTGAAATACGGCCTTTTGTGGTCCGTTGCAGCCGCTGTTCTCTTTGCCGTGGTAGGGTATCCCATCGCTTCCCTGTTTATATAATCTCTCAAGTTGAGGAGGAAATCTTGCGTGAGTAAATTTGATTTCGCCCCTCTGGTGGGCCAATACGACACCGTAGTGGTAGGCGGCGGAACCGCAGGCTTTGCCGCAGCCATTGCCGCAGCCAGAAACGGTGCAAAAACGCTTCTGCTGGAGGAAAAGGCTTTTCTTGGCGGTACCGCCACCGGTGCGCAGATCGGCCAGCTGATGGGCTTTGCCGGCCAGGAAGGCCTCGGCCCCCAGAAAGGAATTTTGAAAGAAGTCCTGGAAGGCTTGACCCAGGAGCATGGAACCTCCGGGGTCCAGACCATTTACCTGTGCGGCCGGAAGGATCTGGAACTGCAGGTGATCCCCTATGAGCACGAGGCTCTTATCCGGGTCATCCACCGCCTGGTACGGGCAGCCGGAGTAGACGTCCTGCTGCATACCCGCGTCATCGGAACAGAATGTGAGCATGGAACCATTTCCACTGTGGTCTTCCACAACGAAGAGGGAATCCAGCGTGTCAGCGCCAAGGTAGTAATCGACGCCTCCTTCCACGCCACCGTGGCGGTAGACGCAGGGTGTCAATATGAAATCGGCGACCACGCCGGGGTCCTTCAGCCCGGTTCCCTGATGTATGAAATGGCCAATGTGGACGGCCCCACCTATGATGCCGTGCCCCAGCCGGAAAAGCAGGCCATCGCAAACCGCGGTGTCGCTGAGGGAAAGCTGAAGGTCAACAACCTCCTGGCCCGCCCCCTGCCCAACGGCCTGCGCTACTGCAACATGAGCCGCATTCCCGTCAATCCTCTGGACACCCGCCACTGGACCCAGGCGGAAATGGACGCCCGGGAACAGGTCAAAACCATCAGCGACTATTTTATCGCCCATGTGCCCGGATTTGCCGGCGCATGTCTGGCCAGCACCGGAACCTTTACCGGTCTGCGGGATTCCCGGCGGATCATGGGCAAATATGTGCTTACCAATGAGGACGTTTTGGAGGGCCGCAGCTTTGATGATGCGGTAGTCAAAAGCTCCTACCCCATTGACATCCACGATGCCAACGGAGTGGACAGCGTGATCAAAAAGCCAAAGACCGGCGTATTCTTTATCCCGTACCGCTCCATGGTCACCCACGAAGTGAGCAACCTCATTCTGGCCGGGCGCTGCATCTCCACAGAATACGAGGCCCACGCCACCATCCGGGTCATGATCACCTGTATGCGTCTGGGCGAGGCCGCAGGCGTGGCCGCAGCTCAGTCTCTGCACACTGGCATTGCCCCCAACCAGCTGGATGGCAAAACCTTTGGCCCCCAGCTCATGTAACATCGCTGCATAAACAAAAAATCACCGGTTTCAGATCCGCTCTGAAGCCGGTGATTTTTTATTTGTTGGTCTGAATAAACTGGTAAAACGCGTCAATATGGGGCGGAATACGCCTCTGTTTCCGAATGACCATCTGCGTATCCCGAATCAGCGGGTTTTCCAGCGGTACTGTCACCAGGTTGTCCGACTCCTCCAGCACCAGCTTTGTGAGAATGGCAATGCCGATATTCTGGGACACCATATGCAGGGCGGAACGGACGGTGGTACATTGGGTCACCGCGGAAAGCTTTACTTTATAGGCCTCCAGGGTACGGTTAATGGCGGTATGGTAAACATCCATACTCTTATCCAGGGTAATCAGTCTCTGGCCCTCCAAATCCCGGTAGGTGAGGCATGGGCGCCGGGCCAGGGGATTGCTCCGGTTGACCACGACATAATAGGGGTCCATGGAAAAGGAGCAGGAAATATAACGGGGATCGCTGCTGAAATTGTTGTGGGCACAGTTTTGCAAGTACATGCTGGAGACAAAGACCACATCCAGGCTGCACTGCTCCAGGCGGGCCAGCAGCGGCGTGGTGGTAGATTCCTCCATGGTAACATTGAGCGATGGATTCAGCTTCATAAACTGCCCCACCAGGGGGATCAGCTGGTTGTTCAGGCCAAAATAGATGCTTCCGATATGGAGTTCCTGCTCATTGGCTGTGCGGTGGTTTTCGATGGTGCGCAGCAGACTGTTATAATGATTGACAATCTGTTCGGCATGGGCCACCACATCCTCCCCAGCAGGGGTCAACGCAACGTGCCTGGTGGTGCGCTCAAAAATGGATACCCCAAGCTCTTGCTCCAATCGCTGTACGCTTTTGGAGACGGAAGACTGGGAGCGGTGCAGCGTATCCGCCGCATCCAGAAATGTCCCCTGGCGCACAATTTCCAACACACATTGAAGCTGTTCCATATCCATGCGGAATTCCTCCAAATAAACTGCTTCCTGCTTCGCCCATTTTTTGTTTGCAACTGTTTAATTATACATTAAATTGATAGAAAAGTAAAGTTTTTTCATGGAATTTCAGCAGTTGGGCAGTATCATTCCCCCCCTTCTCCACCGTCTCCGTTTCCCGTTGCCGGTTTTAAAAAGCCTTTGATTTTTTAGAATGAGGATAGAGGATTTTAAAATTCTATGATATGATAGCCATGAAACCGGACGGCCCTTCCGGCCATCTCCGGTTTATCGTTGAACATTGTACCGGGGTACACTTAAGCGGTAAAAAATAAAAGGCAGACGTCTGTATTTTTTGCCGCTTTCTTGTCACCTTTTGCTCCCTGCCGCCCTCTTAGTATTGTAGAGGTGCAGCGGCAGGTGCATCCATGGTACAATGGCACATCCATTCAGCCACGAAAGGAGGGAGCTTTTTGGATGAGCTGAAGTGGTTTACCGATCAGATCAAAGAGAACGAAAAAGCCATGTACCATTTAGCCATAGGAATCCTGGGAAACGCAGAGGATGCCGCCGATGCCGCCCAGGAAGCCATTTTGGCCGCCTACGAGAAGCTCCCTTCCCTACGCCGGAAGGAGTCTTTTCGCCCCTGGCTTATGCGCATTCTCACCAATGAATGCTACGGGATTCTCCGAAAGCGGAAAAAGGTGGTGTCCCTGGATGAAGTGTACGACCTGCCCGCACCGTCCACCGGAGAGGAAAACCTTCAGCTTTTGCAGGCTGTGGGGAAGCTGAACCGGCAGCTGAGAGCCGTCGTGATCCTCTACTATTACCACGGCTTCAGCGGAAAGGAAATCGGAAGTATTCTGGGCATTACAGAGGCCAATGTGAAAACCCGCCTTTCAAGGGCCCGAAAGCACCTCAGGATTCTATTGGAGGGATCAGAATGAATCTAGACGACAAGCTTCGGCAAAAAGCCCGGCAGGAAGACATCCCGGTCCCGGAAGACTTTACCCGCCGGGTGGAGGAGACCCTCAGCCGCCTTCCGGCCAGACGCAGCCGTCCCCACATATGGCGCCGTTATCTGGGCAGCGTTTCCGCGGCAGTCGTAGTCCTCGCCTTTCTTCTGCCCAATTCCAGCGCGGCAATGGCAGACACCATGGCCTCTCTCCCTCTGGTGGGTCCCCTGTTTCAGGTGATCACCGTGCGCACCTATGAGCAGGAGGACGGGAAAAACCACGTCTCCATCGACACTCCCCAGATCTCCCAGGAGGAAACCAGCCCCGGCGCTCAGGAAATTAACGACGAAATTGATGCCTATGTGGAAAAGCTCATTGCCGACTATGAGCAGACCGCCCACAGTGACGGCTACTATAACCTGGATGTGACCTGGGAGGTGGTGACCAACACTCAGCGGTGGTTTACCCTGTGCATTAACTCCGATCTGATCATGGCCTCGGGCAACCATCAGGCGCGCTACTACCACATTGACGTCCCCTCCGGCCAGCAAAAACGGCTGTCCGACCTCTTCCCGGAAGACTACGACTACGTCACCGTCATCAGCGACGAGCTGAAAAACCAGATGCGCCAGCGCATGGCGGAGGATGACTCGCAATATTACTGGCTGGAGGAGAGCAGCCAACTGGGCACCTACTATTTTGATGCCATCGACCCCAATCAGGACTTTTATTTTGATGATCAGGGGCAGATTGTCATCCCCTTTGACAAATATGAGGTGGCACCGGGCAGCACGGGAAGCCCCAGCTTTACCCTGACCACCCTCGAGCTATACGAAAACCTTCTTTACCACCCTTAAGCACAACCATATACCCCATTGGAGGAACCCCCATGAGAAACAGAATTTTCCCCCTTCTGGCCGCGGGTCTGCTTGTGTGCAGCCTGCTGGCCTCCTGCGGTCAAAGCACTCCCCCCGCTAAGGAAGCCCCCGTTACCCCCACGGAACAGCCCACCGGCCTCGGCGACCATACTCCCACTCCCCAGCCCCCGGTACAAAAGCATGCGGTGGACGAGTCCGTCCCCGAAGCGCCCTCCACTCCGGAGACCCCGGCATACGACTTTTCCCAGCCCGTGCCCGAAAGCGAGCCGGTAGACAACTCCTACTTTGAAGATGCCGCCTTCATAGGCGATTCCCGCACAGACGGCTTCCTTATTTACAGCGGGATCGGCTGCGGAGAAAACCTGACCTCCAACGGCCTGTCCATCTTCAAACTGGCGGAGAAAAAGGCTATTACTATTGACGGAACCAAGTATACCCTTCTGGAGGCCCTGGCTCTGAAGCAGTACGGCAAGGTCTATCTGTCCCTGGGCGTCAACGAGCTGGGCTACTATAATGACCAGGGCTTTTATGACGCCTATTGTCAGGCCATTGACCTGATCCGGGAATGCCAGCCCAACGCCGTGATTTATATTCAGGGCCTCATCCCCCTCAACGAAGACGTTATCGCCGAAACCGGCGGGGCCAGCTACTTAAAAAACGACCACCTGCTCATCTACAATGATCTGATGAAGAAGGCGGCCGAGGAAAAGCAGGTGGCTTTTCTGGATCTGAACCCCGTTTTCACCGACGAAAGCGGACAGCTCCCCCGGGATGCCAGCGCTGACGGCGTCCACCTGCGCAAAGCCTACTGCCAGCAGTGGCTGGACTATCTGAAAACCCACACCGTCTCCTACGACACCCTGTACCCCTCTCAGGACGGCTCCGGCGAGGGCAGCGCTTCCTCCTCCGCCTCCTGAGACACCATTCCTGCACCCAAACTTCCAACAGGCCCCGCCGTTCCCATCCAAGAAACGGAGGGGCCTGTTCCGCTATTCTTTTGCTTTCCCTTGACAACATATACCCGTATAGGTATAATCGGAGTGTACAAATTCACATCATGCTCATCTGCCGGATGCGGCGGCAACCATTTGTATGGAAAGCAGGTGCAGGTATGGTTCAGGCCATCAAACAGTTTTTTTCCCACGAGCTGAAGCGAAGTATTCTCTTTTTGGTGCTGGGCGGGCTCGCTCTCCTTGCCAGCCTGGCCCGGCCCGGCTGGCCCATCGACCCGGCCTGGGCAGCCATTCTCCTGTGCGGCCTTCCCATTCTCAAGGAGGCTGCCGAGGGCCTCATTACCAAGTTTGACATCAAGGCGGACGTGCTGGTCTCCATGGCCCTTCTGGCCTCCGTGTTCATTGGAGAAATTTTTGCCGCGGGAGAAGTGGCCTTTATCATGCAGATCGGCGGGCTGCTGGAGCAGGTCACGGTGGCCAAAGCCCGGGCGGGACTGGAGAAGCTTGTCCACCTGACTCCCAGAACCGCCCGCGTCCTGCGGGGGGAGGACGAGGTAGTCATCCCCGCCGAGGAGGTAGCCGTCCACGATCTGCTCCGGGTTCTCCCCGGAGAAACCATCCCCGTGGACGGGATCATCACCAGCGGAGAGACCTCCGTCAACCAGGCCGCCCTCACCGGCGAATCCCTGCCCGTGGACAAGCACCCCGGGGATGAGGTCTCCAGCGGTACGGTCAATCAGTTCGGCGCCTTCCTCATGCGGGCCACAAAGGTGGGAGAGGACAGCTCCATTCAGCGCATGATCCGCCTGGTACAGTCGGCAGACGCGGGCAAGGCCAAAATTGTGGGCCTTGCCGACCGCTGGGCCACCTGGATTGTGGTCACCGCCCTCACCGCCGCCGTCCTCACCTATCTGTTTACCCACGAGATTCTCCGCTCGGTCACCATTCTGGTGGTGTTCTGCCCCTGCGCCCTGGTTCTGGCCACCCCCACCGCCATTATGGCCGCCATCGGCAACGCCACCAAGCGGGGCATTCTGGTGCGGGAGGGAGACGCCCTGGAGCGTCTGGCCCAGGTCAAGCGGGTCACCTTTGACAAGACCGGCACGCTGACCTATGGCACGCCAAAGGTCATTGCCGTTGAGAGCTGTCTGTCCCAACTGGATGACCGGACGCTTTATCAGCTGGCCGCCAGCGCAGAGCTGCCCTCGGAACACCCCCTGGGCCGGGCCATTGTCTCCAGCTTTCGCCGGGAATATCCCGCCCTGCCCCTTTCCCAGCCGGAGGGATTTACCATGCTGCCAGGCCGGGGGCTTGTCACAGTTCTTCAGGGCCGCCGCCTGCTGGCGGGAAGCCAGGGGCTGCTGGCCGACCACGGCATTGTGCTGCCTCCCTTGCCGCAGGTTCAGTCCTTCCTGGATGAGGGGGCTACCGTCATTTATCTGGCCCTGGAAGAACAGTTTGCCGGGTTTATTGCCCTGTCCGACACTATCCGTGAGACACCCGCCCCCATGATTGCCCAGCTCACTGCCCTTTCCATCCGGCCCGTTCTCCTCACCGGAGACAGCGAAAAAGCCGCCCGTCCCATTGCCAAGCAGCTGGGCATACAGGATGTCCACGCCCAGTGCCTTCCCGAGGACAAGCTGCGCTACATTCAGCAGTACCAACACAGCCACGAGCCCGTGTGCATGATCGGCGACGGCATCAACGACGCCCCCGCCCTGAAATGTGCCCACGTGGGCATCGCCATGGGAGGCATCGGCAGCGACATTGCCGTGGAGGCGGCGGACATGGCCCTGGTAGACGATGACATTGCCCGTCTGCCCCACCTGCTGCGCCTGTCCATAAAGATGATGACCACCATCCGCCTCAACATTTGCTTTTCCATGGGGCTCAACCTTCTGGCTGTGGTGCTGGCCATGACCGGCCTTATGCATCCCGTGGCCGGAGCCCTGGTTCACAACGCCGGTTCGGTGGCCGTCATTCTGAACTCCGCCCTGCTGCTCAAATGGCATGGCAAGCAGGACACCCCCTGAGCTCCTTCCCTGCACCACCCATACCCCCATACATGTGTCAAGCCCCCCGGACCCGAAGGTCCGGGGGGCTTGACGATAGAAAGGTACGGGAAAGGCAACGTAAGATTAGACCTCGAACATCAGGTCTCCATAGGTGGGAACGGGCCAAATGTCCTTATCCACCAGCAGCTCCAGCTCATCCACAGGGGTGCGCAGAGCCTTCATGGCAGGAACGATCAGGTCGTGGTAGGCGTTGGCCATCTCGGCCACATTCTCCATGCCGTCCACCTTGGCAGAGAGCACCTTCAGCTGCTCCAGAGCCTCGCTGGCCTGGGAAAGGAGGGTGCTGACCTTGGTGAGCAGGCCCTTCTGCACGGCGATGTCCGCATCGGGGCAGGCGGCGGACACGGAGGCAATGGACTGGCCCAGCCGGGTGGTGTAGGTAATGGCAGCGGGGATATAGTGCTTAGACGCCATGTGGATCATGGTCTTGGCCTCGATGCGCAGCACCTTGGCGTAGGTCTCATACCGGATCTCCGCCCGGGCCTCCAGCTCAGACTTGGTGTAGATTCCAAACTCGCCGTAGAGCTTCACGGTCTCGTCGGTCATCAGATAGGGCACCGCATCCACCAGGGAACGCAGGTTGGGCAGGCCTCTTCTGGCCGCTTCCGCCACCCACTCGTCGGAGTAGCCGTTGCCGTTGAACACCACTCTCTGGTGCTGGCTCATCCAGTCGTGGATCAGCTCGGTACATGCGGCGTTAAAGTCCTCCGCCTTCTCCAGAATGTCGGCGGCTTCACTCAGGGCCTGGGCCACAATGGCATTGAGGGTGATGTTGGCGTCGGCAATGGTGTCGGACGAACCCACCATGCGGAACTCAAACTTGTTGCCGGTGAAGGCGAAGGGAGAGGTGCGGTTGCGGTCGGTGGCGTCCTTGGTAATGACGGGGACGGAAGCCACGCCGGAGTCCAGCTTGCCGGCGGCCAGCAGCTGGATGGAATCGGCGTTGGAGACAATCTGCTCCACCACGTTTTCCAGCTGGTCACCCAGGAAGATGGAGATGATGGCGGGAGGGGCCTCCTGAGCACCCAGGCGGTGCTCATTGCCCACACAGGAAGCCGAGCAGCGCAGCAGTCCCGCGTGCCGGTCTACCGCCCGGAGGATACAGGCCAGCACCAGCAGGAACTGCAGGTTCTCGTTGGGGGTATCGCCGGGATCCAGCAGGTTTTCACCCGTGTCGGTGCCAATGGACCAGTTGTTGTGCTTACCGGAGCCGTTGACACCGGCATAGGGCTTCTCGTGGAGCAGGCACACCAGGCCGTGACGGGTGGCCACCCGCTTCATGGTCTCCATGGTCAGCTGGTTCTGATCCACGGCCAGGTTACAGGGGGTATAAATGGGGGCCAGCTCATGCTGGGCGGGAGCCACCTCGTTGTGCTGGGTGGTGGCGGGGATGCCCAGCTTCCACAGTTCCTCATTGAGGTCGGCCATGAAGGAGCCCACCCGCTCCCGGATCACGCCGAAATACTGGTCGTCCAGCTCCTGGCCCTTGGGGGCGGGAGCGCCGAAGAGAGTGCGGCCGGTATAGATGAGATCCCGGCGCTTCAGATACTTCTCCCGGTCCACCAGGAAGTACTCCTGCTCGGGGCCTACCTGGGGCGTGACCTTCTGGGCCTCGGTGTTGCCAAACAGGCGGAGAATACGCAGCGCCTGGGTGTTGATGGCCTCCATGGAACGCAGCAGCGGGGTCTTCTTGTCCAGAGCCTCGCCGTTATAGGAGACGAAGATGGTGGGAATACACAGGATCGTGCCGCAGGACATCTCCTTCACAAAGGCGGGGGAGGTCATGTCCCAGGCGGTGTAGCCCCGGGCGTAGTGGGTGGCACGCAGGCCGCCGGAAGGGAAGGAGGAGGCGTCCGGCTCGCCCATAATGAGCTGCTTGCCCGTCAGCTGCAGCAGGGTTTTGCTGTCCTGGGGGGCAGTGAGAAAGCTGTCGTGCTTCTCTGCGGTAACGCCGGTAAGGGGCTGGAACCAGTGGGTATAGTGGGTGGCTCCCTTTTCCACGGCCCAATCCTTCATGGCGTTGGCCACGATGTCGGCGGTGGCCATGGAGATGTTGCCCCCATGGTTCATAACTTCCACCACTTCGTTATATACCTTTTTGGGCAGGCGCTGGCGCATAACCGCCATGCTGAAGACGTTGGTGCCGAAAATTTCAGAGATGTTGACGCTCATAAGATCCCATTCCTTTCCCTTGGTTTGGCCGGAATATAAAAAAGGAGGCAGTGGTGCCCTAAGTGGACACCATTGCCTCACATTACATCCAGCGGTTCTTGCTCCCTACGCAGCGGGAACAAAACTTCTGTTATTACAATAGCGCACGAAAGAGCAAAAAGCAAGGCCGAATTTTATCCAAAATACTCTTTGCTTTCTCAGCTCTTTCTGGAGCAATTTCACAACCCCGGCCTTCTTCTGTGCCGCTGCTGTCCCTTCAGGCCTTTCCAGGCCCGCCGCTGTGCCTGCCCACTGCCAGCCGGGGCAGCACAATCCGCAGCACTGTGGAGGACAGCATGGCCCCGATGGCCAGCGCGGCAGCTACGCCGAAGGTGTGCAGCAGGGTGGACAGAAACTGATCGGTCTGTCCATCCACACAGTAGCGCATGGCGTTATAGATGCCCGCTCCCGGTACCAGCGGCAGCAGCGCCACCTGAAGGTAGCCTGTCACCGGGCAGCGGCGCACCCGGGCCATCATCTCCGAATAGATGGCAATGATCACCGCCGCGAAAAAGGCAGGGATCACATCTCCGCCCACCAAACGCTGGACCAGCAAATAAGCCAGCCACCCCAGCGCTCCGCCAAAACCGCAGATCAACACGCCAAAGCCGTGGATATTAAACACCAAACCAAACCCCACACAGGCGATAAACGACCACAGGCAGGGCAGCAAAAGTTCTTTTAACAGCTCCATTTTCTGCCCTCACGCTCCCATGGCCAGGGACAAAATGACACCCAGGGAGATGGCCGCCGCCGTGAGAATGGCCTCGGCGGTGCGGTTGATCCCCGAGATAATGTCCCCGTTTACAATTTCCCGCATGGCGTTGGTCAGCGCCATGCCCGGCACCAGGACCATTAAAGTGCCAATGGTAATATAATTCAAATTAACCCCAAGCCCCAAATCAGTAAGCAGCAGGGCCAGCAGAGAGGCAATGGCCGCTGCGATGAGAGTCTGGAAAAAACCAGCCACCCGCAGGGGCTTGCTGAGATAGAGGACCCACAGGCCTACCCCCAGGCCGCACAGTCCGGCACTAACCATATCCCGCAGGTTCCCTCCGAAAAAGGCGGCAAAAAAGGCCGCCGCCACCACATAGCCCATCAGCAGCACCCAGGTGGGATGGGCCCGGTGCCCTTCCCCCAGGCGGCGGACCTGCTCCTTGGCCTGCTCCAAGGGCGGCACCTCCCGGCACAGCCGTCTGCACAGGTCGTTGCAGGCCTCCAGCAGCTCAATGTCCGTCCCGTGGGAAGGGATGCGCCGCATGCTGGTAATGGGATGGCCCGATGGGGTATTCAGACTGACAATCAGGCAGTTGGGGATCGCAAACACCTGGGGCTGAAGCCCATAGGCGGTGAGCAGCCGGTTCACCGACTCCTCCACCCGGTAGATTTCCGCTCCGCTGTACATCAGCTGGTAGCCCAGCTCCGTACCCATATTCAAAAGATCGTCGTAGTTATACTCCATCGCCTTCCCTCCTGTCCCTTGTAGCATACCATGTTTGAGGAAAATAGCAAGTTTTATTTCCCCTTGACCAGAAAAGGCTGCGGAGAGGATTTCCCTCTCCGCAGCCTTGTTTCGGTTGATCAAATCCCGGTCACCCGGTATGTGCTGGTGTGGAGGTACTCCTCCCCCGCCCGCAGCACTACGCCGGGAAAATTGGCGTGGTGGATGGCATCCGGCCAGATCTGGGTCTCCAGACAGTAGGCC